>NZ_JAAPBB010000644.1:0-287 GCF_019730395.1 Ochrobactrum sp. SFR4
GACGAACTCGTCTCGCTGTTCATAGCTGCGAAGTCCAAGCGGCAGGTGATCATGGTCACCCACAATGCGAACCTCGTGATCAATACGGATGCGGATCAGATCATCGTTGCAGAAGTCGGCCCGCATCAGATTGGCGGTCTGCCCCCGATCACCTACAGGGCTGGGGGTCTGGAAAATGCCAATATCCGCAAGGCAGTTTGTGACATTCTTGAAGGTGGCGAGGAGGCATTTCGTGAGCGGGCACGGCGTCTGCGCGTCAGACTGGAAAGATGAAATGCGTTCATCCG
>NZ_JAAPBB010000645.1:0-287 GCF_019730395.1 Ochrobactrum sp. SFR4
GGAGAAGAAGATGACATTCGCGCGGCCAACGAAATTCTCATATGGCACATAGCCGACAGAATAACGGCTATCCAGCGAATTGTCACGGTTATCACCCATCATGAAATAGTGACCGGCAGGCACTTCGAACACCCGCGTATTGTCACCCATTGCATTCGGACTCACGTCCAGAGTTTCGTAGGAAACACCGTTCGGCAGTGTCTCACGATAGACCTCAATCGGACGATTTTCGTCGGTCACATCCGGATTGGAAATTTCACCGACTTTTTCACGCGGTACGGCGACAT
>NZ_JAAPBB010000646.1:0-286 GCF_019730395.1 Ochrobactrum sp. SFR4
CGAATTGACAGCCCGCGCTTATGAAATCGGTACCAACTCATTCCAGTATCTGCCAGCTCTTGTTCTGGCCGGTCTTCTCTACCTGCTCATTTGTATTCCAGCGACAATGATCGTCGGTTTTATTGAAGCGCGTTCACACCATTAATTATAACACTAAAGGGGAAAAACATGAAAAAACATATCACTCTAACAATTGCTGCCGCTCTCGGCACCACTATGCTGGCCTCGGCAGCCTTTGCACAGGACTGCAAACCACTGCACAATATCACTACGGTGGAAGCCGGAT
>NZ_JAAPBB010000647.1:0-286 GCF_019730395.1 Ochrobactrum sp. SFR4
CCTGTCGGGTGCGGATGTGGCACAGGTACTTGAAGCGCTTATGGGGCTGGCACAACGCACCGGTGCCGTGCGGGTTCGTACAGGGCCGAAAGATGTAGCCTTACGTGAGGCGCGGATTTGCTACGATCATCTGGCAGGTGAGGCGGGCGTCACGCTGTTCAATGGTCTGACGGCGCGTAATTATCTTGAACACTCAGAGCAGGATGCACTTCAGCTGACTTCGGAAGGGCGGGAGTTTTTCAGCGGATTAGGGCTTGAGCTGAAACCGCTGGAAAGCAAACGTCGT
>NZ_JAAPBB010000648.1:0-286 GCF_019730395.1 Ochrobactrum sp. SFR4
GGTGGACTGCCAAGGGCAGCATGAAAGTCGTTTGTATGCATAAAGCAATTATATAACAACAATGCAAGGCGGCATGCCATTGGCGGCATTTCCAAGAATTGCTTTAGAGTCTCTGCAATATAACATGAATGGAAAAATGAGAATGGTTAATTGAAATTATCAACCATTCTGCTTCATTTTCTGATTGATGCGCAGATCAGTTTTTCGTGAACAATGCTGTTTACCGTACCCAAAAGGCACGGGTGAACAAAATAACCACGGTAATCAGTTCCAGACGCCCTGCCAG
>NZ_JAAPBB010000064.1:0-867 GCF_019730395.1 Ochrobactrum sp. SFR4
GGGACAATAGGAGGGACAGGGTTTGCACGAGCTGAAACGCCCTTAATGTAAACCGCAGATCCATCCTCTTGCAGCCCGATACGATCAATGCGTGGAAGGCGTGTCGTGTAGGCAACGATTACGTCACCACCCGTCGCGCCCCCTGAGACAGTGATCGTGTCATGAGTATAACTATCCGCTTGAATGACCGTGCGATACCGGTACGTACATTCATACGTTGCTCCGGCTGCAGGCTCATTGCCCGGCAACCCCCAATCAACAGCATCGCCCATTCGCTGATAATCAACGCCCTGAGTATATCCGGGGATATTCATGATCTGCGTGACCGATGTATCCGGGAGGCCATCCACACCATTGGCAATGGCGCCGCGAGTAACCATTACGGTTTTCTCTTTGGTGATCAGGATGGAGTTAATCATGCTGATCGGCCGCTGGTTGACCTTGAATGTGTATGAGGGTCCACCCGGATAGGTGTGGGTCTCTCCCGGCACCGCTCCTTCATCCCAGATCTCCTGTTCCGATATACGAATGGCAGCAAGACGGGTGCGCTTGAAGCCGGAGATGTTTGCCTCTCCCTGTTCAATCGAGAACTCCTGTCCACCGGCATTCGCGCCAAGACCTGTCACGCGGCATCCATCCACAACGTAATGCCCATGAGGGCGATCATAGATGGCAAGCTGCTGCATGACCGGCTCCAGCATTGATGGGCCTGTCTGATCAAGAATGGTTCCATCCTGAATCACGTAAACCGCACTGAAGTTTCCTTCCTGCTCATCATCGGCCAGAGCCCATGCGATAGACTGGATAATTCGTGCAGCTCCCGGCTCCCCTTCCGATGGAGTTCCCGGAACGAGGCCAAGCAATGTC
>NZ_JAAPBB010000649.1:0-286 GCF_019730395.1 Ochrobactrum sp. SFR4
CACCAGCAAAACCAGCTATGAGTACAGATATTTTCAAGCCGTATGGGATTAAAGGATCTTCCATATTCACCAACACCCCTGCTTGGTTCCGAACCGATTATGAGCGGCTACTTGATTGGCGAATGGCCGGTCTTTTGTGGTGATCTGGATGGAGGTATCAAGGCTTGGCTGAAGCTCCTCGAACCCCGAGCACACATTTGGGAATGTCGTTTTCTGGCAAGCCGTAATCACGGCACAGAGCATCAGCAGCGGAATGAGAGACTTGCGCATAGATCACACCTTTGTC
>NZ_JAAPBB010000650.1:0-286 GCF_019730395.1 Ochrobactrum sp. SFR4
AAACAGCGCTCCGCCCTCCAGATCAAGGGCAGCGGTAAACACCACCGGTGCCAGTTGCGGCTTGCCATGATGACGGGAAAGATCGCGCATCACATTGACGCCTGAATAGGCGGAATGCTCCATCTGGTCGATCAGCTGGGTTTGCAGCCCGCGGCACAAATCTGCCAATGTGGGTGCGGCATCCAGATCAATCTCTGCGATCAGAATATTGGCAAACTCACCGGCAATCTTGTCAACATCCTCCACCAGTGGCAAACGCCAGAACATTGGCACATTGAGGCGGAAT
>NZ_JAAPBB010000651.1:0-286 GCF_019730395.1 Ochrobactrum sp. SFR4
GCATCGTCAATCGTCATGTGCTGCGCAATATTCTGATACCGATTGTAACTGTTGTCGGTATTGAATTCGGTAGTCTTGTTGCTTTCTCCACCATTACCGAAACCGTGTTCTCATGGCCCGGCATGGGCAAACTGCTGATCGACAGTATCTACCAGCTCGACCGGCCGGTGGTGGTTGCCTATGTGCTGCTGGCCACACTGCTTTTCGTTGCCGTGAATTTCATGGTGGATGTGCTTTATGCGGTTCTCGACCCGAGGGTCAAACTTTCCGGAGATATGGTATGACT
>NZ_JAAPBB010000652.1:0-286 GCF_019730395.1 Ochrobactrum sp. SFR4
GTGAGATTATGTTTGTGTGCTTGTCTTCTCTTTGTTTTGTTGCAAGACGATTGGTTTCTTGCTTTTTCTATGGTGTAGCTTGCCTCCTTGCATTGAGCTTTACCGTTCCTTATCCTTTGTAAGACTGGATTTGTAGAAAGATATTGTGTAAATTTGGTTTTGTCATGGAATATCTTGGTTTCTCCATTTATGTAAATTGAGAGCTTTGCTGGATACAGTAACCTGGGCTGGCATTTGTGTTCTCTTAGGGTGTGTATGACATCAGTCCAGGATCTTCTGGCCTTCA
>NZ_JAAPBB010000653.1:0-285 GCF_019730395.1 Ochrobactrum sp. SFR4
TGCCCGGACGGGAGGAATATTTGAACGAATAGGCCTGTGCATAGCGCACGCTGCGTACCAGTCGCATTGTGTCTTCAAAGTCTTCATCAGTTTCACCTGGGAAGCCGACAATGAAGTCACCGGACAGTGCCATATCAGGACGCACAGAGCGGATACGCTCGATCAGGCGGATATAATCTTCACCCTTATGTTTGCGGTTCATCGCTTTGAGAATACGATCGGAACCGGCCTGTACCGGCAGATGCAGATAAGGCATCAGAATATCGAGATCGCGATGAGCATTGA
>NZ_JAAPBB010000654.1:0-285 GCF_019730395.1 Ochrobactrum sp. SFR4
CAAAATCATCGCGGCAAGCTTGGTGCCGCGAAACGGCAGCACAAAGCTCCAGCTGCCCTTAGCGCCAATCGTCATAAAGCCTGCGATGGCAATCAGCGCAAGCAGTGCGAGCAATGCCAGTCTTTTCAACGCGCTACGGCGGTTGGCCGGATTTTCAACCGGCAATGTGCTTTCACTGCGCACCGGATAGATTGTTTCATGCACCACGGGCGGACTTCCTTAAAACGAGATACAGGAAGAAGGCACTGCTCAGCACGCCGAGAATTGTACCGACCGGAATTTCAT
>NZ_JAAPBB010000655.1:0-285 GCF_019730395.1 Ochrobactrum sp. SFR4
GGGGGGGGGGGGGGGGGGGGGGGGGGCGGGGGGGGGGGGGGCTGGGCGGGCACACCGTGCGGGTCAACGATTTCCAGCCCCAGCATCAGGCCGCACCCGCGCACATCGCCGATATAGGGCGTTTGGGCTGCAATATGCTGCAATGAAGCTTTGAGTTCTGCGCCGATAATGGCTGCGTGACTGGTGAGGTGATCGCGTTCGATGATTTCCAGTGTTTTGGAACCGGCTGCCATAGCCAGTTGATTGCCGCGGAAAGTGCCTGCATGGGCGCCCGGTTCCCACAGA
>NZ_JAAPBB010000656.1:0-285 GCF_019730395.1 Ochrobactrum sp. SFR4
GAGCTGTGGCAGGTTCGGGGATGCCATTTCCGCAACCAGTGTAATCACCGAGCCCGGATTGATAGTAATCAGAAACACATCCGCATCAGGACTGACCTGACGATCAAGAGCGAAGCCCTCACTCGGGGTAATAGAAGAAATACGCTGAGATCCCAGATCCGGCCAGACAAAACCTGATTTTACAAGGCGGTAATGCGGGGCAACAATCAGACGGTCAATTTGCTCATCGGTTGGGTTGGCGATAGCAAAAGCTGCCCAGTTGCCACTGGAGCGTTTGTTTTTGTC
>NZ_JAAPBB010000657.1:0-285 GCF_019730395.1 Ochrobactrum sp. SFR4
GTTTTGCGCCTGACGTTTTTCGACCAGTTTCGCCGGTACGTCGCTATCGAGCACCTTGCCGGCGTGCATCATCGACATACGGTCGCAACGCTCGGCTTCATTCATGAAATGTGTCGAGATGAATATCGTAACCTTGTCGCGCCGCGACAGTTCGATCAGCAGCCGCCAGAAATTGTCGCGTGCTACAGGATCGACGCCGGATGTCGGCTCGTCGAGGATCAGCAACTCGGGCCTATGCACCATGGCGACAGCCAGCGACAGGCGCTGGCGGATCCCGAGAGGAAG
>NZ_JAAPBB010000065.1:0-862 GCF_019730395.1 Ochrobactrum sp. SFR4
TTTTTTTTACCCCTTCTTATGATCTATAGACCTCATTTTTCCGAGCAAAGCGCGCAAATTAAAAAGCGCTGTAGCGAGCGAAGGAAAAATTACGGTCTAGATCATTAGAGTCTAATGATTTGTTGTCATATTTTATAAGCAAGTATACTCTCGTCCGTACACGGACTTCGCGACTTGTGAGGGGTGGCTCCGCCTCCCCTTCAAACCCCACCAAGGAATTGCCATGTCGAAATCATTTGGAAAAGAGTTGGTGCAATCTGCAAAAGAGGCTTTGGATTATGCAGAAGGGAGACCAAATGACTGTATTCCCCATAAGCATAAATTATCGCGAATTGAGATACGTCTCACCCAAGAAGAGAAGTCTGCTTGGGAAAATAAGGCTGCTGCATCTGGCATAAACCTTTCCAGTCTTATCCGGCATGCAGTTGAAGGCACTAATCCACCACGGCGAAAGCGCATTGAGGTAGATCCGGCCTTGGTTCGTCAGATCGCCCAGATCGGCAACAACCTCAATCAGCTTGCACGATGGGCGAACCGCGACAAAAGCAAGGTTGAGGCACTGGCCGTTATTGCTCGGTTGATCGACATTGACCGTGAGGTGGCCGCGCTCCGATTGCAAATTGAGGGTAAATCCCATGTTGATTAAGTTTTTCGCCCGTGGTCAGGGAAGCGGCAGTGGTCCCGTCGAGTATTGCACTCGTGCTGACATTGAAGGGCGCGAACATTGCCCGCCTGTGGTTTTGCGCGGTGACACTGATTTAACAACTGATCTCATAGACAGCATTGATCGGGATTGGCGTTACACGTCAGGCGTTATCTCGTTTGCGCGTGAAGATGCTCCGACCGAAGCGCAGCAAGAACA
>NZ_JAAPBB010000658.1:0-285 GCF_019730395.1 Ochrobactrum sp. SFR4
TTTGTTTCATTATGCTGATATTAAAAACGCCGCCTCAAAAGGGAGGCGTTTTTGTTTAGAGCATTTCACCGTCAAGTTGGATCAACTTGACGGTTGTGATAATGCGACCCAATAAAGAATCTAGAGCATACGCTGAGATTCAATCCGTAAATAAACTGCTCTAGAGCAGTTTCTCAAGATCAGCGGCATCATAGACCGGCGGTAAACAGACCTGATTGCGGCAGAGAATGGCACAGGAGCGTTTACCAGTCAGAGACAGCAAAGATGCCCATTGCGGCTGCTGTG
>NZ_JAAPBB010000659.1:0-285 GCF_019730395.1 Ochrobactrum sp. SFR4
GTATAGCAATATGTTTGCCTTCGGCCAGAAGCCCGAAGACCCGACACTGATTATTGACGCCTCCTGCCGTAAAGATGAGCTTGGCTATGCCCAAAACCGGCTGGCACAAATGCAGACCCATCTTCAGCATTTGTTTCATGAGCGCAAACATCTGGCAGATCTTGGCCTCGCAGTCTCCAAGATCAATCATGACATGCGCAATATTCTGGCATCAGCACAGCTGATGTCCGACAGTCTGGCCGACACACAAGATCCAGTCGTACAGCGCTTTTCGCCAAAGCTGAT
>NZ_JAAPBB010000660.1:0-284 GCF_019730395.1 Ochrobactrum sp. SFR4
TTTTATTGAATTTTAATCTAAGTTATTGTTATTTTTTATTTGTATTGTTATTGTTTGGGTGTTCTGAATTTTATGTTTTTTATTTTTATTGATACTTCGCAATAATATAAGGTTTTTCCGATGAACATATCACGGCCGATACTTTATGATGCCAGTTTAACAGATATGCAGGAATTTGAACTTGTCGATATTATCAGTAGCCAGGCTATCCGGTTTGGTTTTGAGTATTATAGTTTTGTAATCCGGATTCCGCAGTCTTTGGCCCGCCCGAAAATTCAGGGTTT
>NZ_JAAPBB010000661.1:0-283 GCF_019730395.1 Ochrobactrum sp. SFR4
AGCTTGTAAAAACGGGCATAAACGCCGTTTTCGATTGTGATGAGATCTGCATGGCGGCCTTCTTCCACAATATTACCGGCTTCCATGACAATGATTTTATCGGCGTTGACCACAGTGGAAAGACGGTGAGCGATCACAATGGTTGTGTGATCTTTCATGATAGTTTCCAGCGCCTGTTGCACACGCTTTTCAGAATCATTGTCGAGCGCGGATGTCGCCTCATCTAACAGCAAAATCGGTGCTTTACGCACAATAGCGCGCGCAATAGACAAACGCTGGCGCT
>NZ_JAAPBB010000662.1:0-283 GCF_019730395.1 Ochrobactrum sp. SFR4
GTTTTCCCATATCCTTGTCTCCGATAAGCCGTATGAGTCACAACATTCTCGATCAGGGCATAAGGGGCTCCGCCGCGTGTGAGGTTGGGAATTATGACGAGCGTACAAGTTGCGATAAGGATATTATTCAAGCAACCAACGTGAATTTGACTTCCCGTATAAAGTTGCAACAGTTCCCAGTTTTTGTAAGCATCATCAATTTTTATGTCTGGGTCATCGGAATTGAGATGGCGATAAAGTTGTAATAGTTGCTGAATATCTTCTTGCTTGGCAGTACGGACTT
>NZ_JAAPBB010000663.1:0-283 GCF_019730395.1 Ochrobactrum sp. SFR4
CTAATGCTATATGTTGCAAAATCGGTCAAATTCTTTACCACTATCACCCGAGGGTGATCGTTTTTTGATCGCTTGTCCACAAAGTTAGACAAGGCGACTATTAATGCGGAAGCCAGTGGTTGTTGCATTGGCGCTACTATGTAGCGCGTGCGCAAATAAGAAAGAGAACTTTGATACTCTTTCGGTTCAAAAGTATCTTGATTCATCGTTAGCTGCCGTTAGCGAGGAAAAAAGATATGCGTCTCTCTATCCTAAAGCTCTTGAGCCATTTGCAAGTAATACT
>NZ_JAAPBB010000664.1:0-283 GCF_019730395.1 Ochrobactrum sp. SFR4
CGCGTAAAAACAAAAGCTAGAGCGGTTTCAGCATGTACTGAAACCGCTCTAAACGCAGCGATATCATGACGGATAAAGCGAATCTCTGCTTATCCGTATTCAGAAAGGCGACCATGACCTCCGGTATTCATCATGTGACTCTGATCACGCGCAATGTGCAGGCCAATATTGATTTTTATGCCGGTTTTCTGGGGTTGCGGCTGGTGAAACAAACCGGCGGCTATGAAGACGGCGAACAATTGCACCTGTTTTACGGCGATGCTGTCGGCTCTCCCGGCTCGCT
>NZ_JAAPBB010000665.1:0-283 GCF_019730395.1 Ochrobactrum sp. SFR4
GAGCAGAGAGCCGTCATTCTCACGACGCCCCGAATTGCCGACAGATGGTTGCTGCAAATTCAGCGAGCCGCCGCTGTAATTGTAATCAAGCGTTGGCACGTTACCGCCACCCATGCCGCCCGGAAGCTGCAACATATTGAAGGATGGAAGCTGAAGCGCTGATTGAAGCGGTTCGGTCACCTTGTTCCATTGCTCTTGAGCATAGGAGCAAATCTGTTGCTCGGCATTGGAAAGCGCCGATTTGAAAAGCTGGCTGAGATCCGGCACCTGAATTGCAAAGTCG
>NZ_JAAPBB010000666.1:0-283 GCF_019730395.1 Ochrobactrum sp. SFR4
TCGAGCACTTTGGCAAAACGCGGATCAGCTGCTTTCAGAGCATGGATGCGCTCCAGCTGACCCGGAAATTCTTCACCAAGTGTATGCGGTGTATTGGACATGCTGTTTCCTTCCTTATTTTGTTGAAAGGAGCTTCGCATGAGTCTCGGTGGCCGACATTGATCAGGATCAATCAGAATTTGACCGACCAACGCTCAATATCATTGCTCTGACCAATCAAGGCCAAACCTGTCGCGATGGAGTCAAACTGATTGCTGCTCGACACATGCGCATGTTCAAACTG
>NZ_JAAPBB010000066.1:0-832 GCF_019730395.1 Ochrobactrum sp. SFR4
TTTCCACATTGATTGTCTGGCTGAGGTGGTCTGGCACCTCTGGGTTCGAAACGACGGATTGACCAAGGGCCGCATCTGTCGGCGTCAGGACGGCGGCGGTCAGCAATGCCACGGCTAGCCCGTCTGTCGGAAAGAGCGAGAACGCAACGAGTGTCCCCAGCGTGATCGTCAGCGGCAGGCCGATCACCAGCATCCGTGTCGGGATCTGCCAATCCATCACCAGTTTCCTAAAGCGCACATGGCTGGCATCAGAGAACAAAATCAGGATCAGCGTGATCTCGGCCAGAAGTTTCTTTCCTTCGTGAATCACATCAGGCGCAAAGCTGGCACTCAGTGGCCCCGACAAGGCAAAGCCAAGCGCTGTGAAGAGGATTGGCAGGGTCAGCAAGCTGCGCGAGATTGCCTTGCTGAACAGCGAGTAAAGGGCAAAGGCCACAAGCACCAGAAGAACTGCGGGGGTCATGACGTTGGATTTTCCTTCTTGAGCAAGGCACTGTGCCGGGTCCGAAGCTTGGCAAGTTTTGGCGCGATATAGACGCGGCAAAAGGGCCGTTCGGGGTTGGATTTGTAGTAGTCGTGAAATCGGCTGTCCGAAGGCCTAAAGCCCCGATGCATCAGGCTGCGCGTGACAAAATGCACCTCCGCCTCTGCAGCAAGGTCCCGTATATAAGTCGCGCATTCGTCTTGCTGCTCAGGGGTCATCGTATAAACCGCGCTGCGATACTTGCCGCAATCGTTGACTTACCGGAGCCGCTTCCCCCGTCAAGCGCCACGACAACAGGACGTGCGAGTTCGGCGCGGAGGGCTTCTATTCTCTCAAGTATGTGGAGTT
>NZ_JAAPBB010000667.1:0-283 GCF_019730395.1 Ochrobactrum sp. SFR4
AGGTTCAATATATAGCTCTTTCATTTTTTGGGCGTCATTAAAGACTGATTGCAGTATGAATTGGCCGATCTTTTTCGACGTGTACTCATCATCTAATGCCGCCTCAAATTGAGCTGGTGTACGGATTTCCCCACTGGGATGCTTCCAGCGAAGTAGAACTTCGAGTGATGTTTTTTTATCGGATTTGGCTGCTACGATTGGTTGATAGTACAGCTCGAATTGATTCTCATTTAGCCCTTGATCGACGTCACGTAGTAAATGAATGCGCTCATCAATACTCGTT
>NZ_JAAPBB010000668.1:0-282 GCF_019730395.1 Ochrobactrum sp. SFR4
CATCATGTTATTGATGGCTTCTGACATACGTGCAGTAAATTCATCTGTATTCGAAGATGCCATTCCCCATGACGTAGGCAAATCAAGCGCAACAACTTTAACATGCCTGTTGCGAATTTCAGACTTCAATCGCTCCCAGTCATTAGCATTCAAACGACTTAAGCGATCTACCTGCTCTATCAGCAGAATATCACCTGCCTGACAATCAGATAGCAGGCGGAACAGTTCCGGACGGTTGAGCGATGCGCCACTTTCATTTTCAGTATATGTGGCTGCTATCTT
>NZ_JAAPBB010000669.1:0-282 GCF_019730395.1 Ochrobactrum sp. SFR4
GGAACGGCCTGAGTGCCGAACAGCAGCAGGTGCTGCAGGAGGCATCCCAGGAAGCCACCATCTATTTCATCCAGTTGATTGTTGATGATGAAGCAGCAGCGATCACCACCGCCAAAGAGCATGGTGCACAGGTTCTGCAGCCGGAAGATTATGACCAGTGGCAGGCTGGTGCAAAAACCGTATGGGATGATTTTGCACCGGTTGTCGGTGGTATGGACCGTATCAATGCGATTAAAGCTCTCTAGGCTTTAAGCAAAAGAAAAGCCGCTCAGTTCTTGAGCG
>NZ_JAAPBB010000670.1:0-282 GCF_019730395.1 Ochrobactrum sp. SFR4
GGTTGAACCCTGCTCATCGCGGCTGTTAACCGGCAAAACTTTGTGTTTGATGCGCGGTGTGGCCTCAATTGTCGGATGAAGTTTAATGCGGTTAAATTTTGTCGCTTCGTCCAGTGTCGGCAGCACGATCATCATCGATCCGGGTGCCTGATCAACGATGAAGCAAAACCAGTTTTCGATTGCCGTTGATTTACCAAGCTGGGCAGCCCAGCGGGCAGTGCATCGACGTGCAGGATGATCAGGATGCAGACAATCCTGAGGCTCACGCAAATATGGTACGCG
>NZ_JAAPBB010000671.1:0-282 GCF_019730395.1 Ochrobactrum sp. SFR4
GGTAGTTTCCAGCGATCGGTTCTTGCAAAAGCAAGGGCTGGGAAACGAGGTTCCCTTTTTCATCTGCGCTTTTGATGCCGAAGACGGACTGAGCCTGGGCGAGGATCGTGAGGATCTGATCGCCCGGCTGAGCCACGCCGGTGTGCGCGTACTTGATATCGATCTCTATGACCTTTCGATCAGGATCCTCGAAGACCGGGGTATCTTCGAGCAAATCCTTGAGGTTGAAGTCGAAACGGAAAAGGCGGAGCTCAAGGAGCTGTTGCAGGGCGTTCTGGACCC
>NZ_JAAPBB010000672.1:0-282 GCF_019730395.1 Ochrobactrum sp. SFR4
ACCAAAGACATTCACTGTGTGACGTCCTGGTCCAAGCTCGATACTGCATGGGAGGGCGTGCTCATCGAGGACATCCTTGCGGCAGCAGGGATTGAGCGGCCTACTGACTTTGTCCTGGCGCATTGCTACGACGGGTATTCCACCAACGTCCCTTTGGAAGACATGTTGTCCGGGAAGGCGATGGTCGCCCTGAACTATCAGGGGCAACCGCTTGCGCGTGACCATGGCGGACCGGCGCGCCTTCTCGTTCCCCACCTTTACTTCTGGAAGTCCGCCAAATGG
>NZ_JAAPBB010000673.1:0-281 GCF_019730395.1 Ochrobactrum sp. SFR4
GGTCTCGTTGGGGTAATGTCGATGCTGAGCGGTTTTTACGCTCTGACATTGCTGCCATTGCCAGAGAGCATTGCCATCAATTACGCATCGCCGCTGATGATTGTGGTGCTGAGCGCGATTTTCCTGAAAGAGCAGGTACGCTTGTATCGCTGGTCAGCGGTGCTGATCGGTTTTGCCGGTGTGCTGATTATCGTCTGGCCGCGTCTGAGCATGTTCTCAAGCGGAGGGATGAGTCAGGCAGAAGGGATCGGAGCGATTTTTGCTTTGATCGGCGCTTTGTC
>NZ_JAAPBB010000674.1:0-281 GCF_019730395.1 Ochrobactrum sp. SFR4
TGGTAACACCAACCCGTGATCCTGCCGAGGAGCGACGTCTTGCCGAGGAAGAAGCCGCACGTCTTAGCACCGTGTTCTTCCAGTCGGGGCAGAGATCAGCGACTACGCCTGGCTCCAATATGCCGGGCCTTGCTGGCCTTGACCTTGGTGGCCAGCCCGCAACACAGGACCGCCACACGGCATTTCTGAATGGGCCGGTGGAACGGCAGACCGTTGCCATGGATCGGATCATGGCGCCAGCCTCGCCCTACATCCTTCAGGCAGGGGCCGTAATCCCGGCG
>NZ_JAAPBB010000675.1:0-281 GCF_019730395.1 Ochrobactrum sp. SFR4
GAATTTCATCAATATTCGCCACTGACAGCTTTTCAAAAGCCTCAACATCACATTCGCCGCAGACAATCGGATTAACAAAGAAGAGCTGCAGAGATGGCTGTTGCTTGACGAAAAAGCTGTAATCCGTGTCATGTTCGCGATACTTTACCTCAATACCGGTGAAAAGAGCGGCTGCCAGTAACAACGGTGTCAGAGCCAAAGCGGCAAGCAATATGAATTTTCTCATGAAATACGCCATTCGTGAAACAGACTATGCCTGCCTTAAGCAGCGAACATCCGAA
>NZ_JAAPBB010000067.1:0-827 GCF_019730395.1 Ochrobactrum sp. SFR4
GCGATGAGAGACTCGAACTCCCGACATCTTCGGTGTAAACGAAGCGCTCTACCAACTGAGCTAATCGCCCGCTCGCTTTGAAGCGGCTGTGAGGCTCGTTTAAGGAATTCTTTGACTAAGCGCAAGAGCAAAAATCAAAAATAAAACAGAAATTTGAATTAATTTTTGTTTCTTCACATTCCCGATGCGGTTCCGTCATGCGTTTCGGATGATTCTTTGAATTCAGATGCTTATAGGTTGTGAGGGGGAGCATCTTTTTATTCTGTGCTGTGTATAAAACCTGTCATTTGTGCACTGCCTATATATATAAAGTGCTCTGTTCGGGCTCTGTGCATCTTTATCCTCTTTTCAGTGAAAAACTTTCAAAACCTCGCTTGACAGTTCATGGTGAACACATTAGACAGCGCCCATACCGAACGGAAACGTCACGGTGCCTCAAGTAAATAGCTTAAGGCTTTCAGATAATCTCTGAAAATACTGCGCGGGTGTAGCTCAGTTGGTTAGAGTGCCGGCCTGTCACGCCGGAGGTCGCGGGTTCGAGCCCCGTCACTCGCGCCACTTTCTCTTCTTTAAAATATAGTTTGTGAGAAAGTGGCGCACCCTGCCTGCTTTATATTTCCCTTTGATGTCCTGATTTAAGCATTTGTTTTTAAATGCAAATTTTCTTCATTTATTTGTAGATTTTGTAAGAAAACCCTTTGATTTTAAAAATGAATCAGAGTACATACCAAATCACTTCAGCACATGAAGTACTGCGCGGGTGTAGCTCAGTTGGTTAGAGTGCCGGCCTGTCACGCCGGAGGTCGCGGGTTCGAGCCCCGTCACTC
>NZ_JAAPBB010000676.1:0-281 GCF_019730395.1 Ochrobactrum sp. SFR4
TCTTGTGGTTAATGGATATCGAGTATGCGCTATTCTGGGCGCTGACCATCGGGGTTCTGAACTACATACCCTACGTTGGCTCGATGCTTGGCGTCATCTTTCCCGTCGCATTCAGTATCGTCCAATTTGGGTCTATACCGACAACGTTGATCACTGGCGCGCTGCTTATTGCGGCGCAGATGTGGGTTGGCAACGCGCTTGAGCCGCGCATGATCGGGCGAAAGCTGAACATGTCGCCCTTTGTCGTGCTGGTTGCCTTGTCGCTATTCTCGGCGCTCTGG
>NZ_JAAPBB010000677.1:0-281 GCF_019730395.1 Ochrobactrum sp. SFR4
TCCTCGCCGGACAGGCAGAGGGGCATGCAGTGCATGCCCCTTGCGGGGTAAGGCCGCTGCGCGGTTAAAAGGGATAAGGGTAATGCGAAATTTAAAACAGCTTTGTGCTGCTCATACAAAAGCGCTAAATTCCGGTGAAAACACTGAAGAAAACCTGCGTAAAGAACTGCTGGATTTCCAACCAAAAAACAAAAAACAAGAGCAAACAAAAATTGCATATTTTGCTGCTTTTGTATTGCGTCAAGGTAGCGATTTAAAGGAATCTGAGAAGCAGAAACTGA
>NZ_JAAPBB010000678.1:0-281 GCF_019730395.1 Ochrobactrum sp. SFR4
CTGATCCGTCAGAAGCCCGAAGCCCGGAATATTCGCTGTCCAGCCAAAGCCAGCACCTTCGCGAAGCTGCGGTGTAAAGCTTTCAATGGTAACTTTCAGCACATCACCCGGTTTGGCGCCGTCCACAAAGATCGGGCCGGAAACAGGGTTGATCTTAGCAAAATCCAGCGCTTTGACATCCTCGACGGTAGAACGGGGGCCAAGCTGGCCCCCTGAACTATCAAGGCACTGGAACAGGATCGTTTCACCCGGTGCGGCAGTCAATGCAGGTGCAAAGCTGT
>NZ_JAAPBB010000679.1:0-281 GCF_019730395.1 Ochrobactrum sp. SFR4
GAGCAGTTTCATCAAAGGTGCATTGATTGTCAGCGACCCCGTATCTGAACGCAGAAAACTGTTCGACGGAATTGCTGCAATAATAATGGCAGCCAGAAACAGTCCGACACCAAGCAAAGCCTTTCGCAATGCACGCTGCCGCACCTCAGTCAAAGTACCTTCATTTTCTTCAGTCGCCGCATAGCTGCCCTCATATTTACCGAATTTCGGCTCGATAAATTTGACCGTGACAAATGTTGCGGTCAAAGCAATCAGCACCGTGCCAACAGCCATCATATAAT
>NZ_JAAPBB010000680.1:0-280 GCF_019730395.1 Ochrobactrum sp. SFR4
CACTGTCAAGAGTTTTAGCATCGTTTTGGTGATCGGATTTCTTTTGCCTTTTGAAAGGTGAAGAAAAATGAATGTGCATTTTTTCACGACCCCGTTTGGTGGTCGATCGATGTCGCTTGCCATGATTTCAAATCAACGGCAAGCACAGGATATCGCAGCCGATAAGTCCGTCGATAAATGGCAGGTCTATCGGTCGCTCTGCGAGGGCAGGGCGCTGATCGGCGTGGGTGACCGTACACTTTCAGTTCTGAATGCTTTACTCAGTTTTTATCCCGACAGT
>NZ_JAAPBB010000681.1:0-280 GCF_019730395.1 Ochrobactrum sp. SFR4
TAGCTGATTTGCCCCAAGCATAGCCTGCATTCAGACCGACATAACCGCCAGTCCATGAAAATGTGTTAATGACCTCAACCGGTGCTGGCTCCTGATAAACTATAGCATCTGCTGCATAAGCTGATGCAGAGGTAAGTAAGATAGTTGCTGCTGCTGCAATTAGTTTCATTTTGATCTCCCAAATAAATAACGTTGAAATATCTATAGGTGCGAATCTTCTTCGAGACTATCGCTAAAGTGCAACAGTCGTTTTAAATCTAATAAAGTTCAGCACCATCAT
>NZ_JAAPBB010000682.1:0-280 GCF_019730395.1 Ochrobactrum sp. SFR4
AGAGGCTATATGATGCGTCTGGGCTAAGCGTGTCTTATAGGTAATCAATCCGCGGAAAGTAACCCCTTAAATGCGATATTTGCGAGAAAAACCGAGTTTATAACAAATCTTATTGAAAATTGACCGGCTTGAGAGCGGTTTTAAAATGATCTGTGTTTGAACTTGGCTAAATTACGCCACGACAGAGTAGCGGGCACGGCTTTTCCGCTTTATTATGGCTAACACGGAATTGTGAAAAATAAGGAGAGCGCTGATGCGCTGGCAAGGTCGCGAAGAGAGT
>NZ_JAAPBB010000068.1:0-802 GCF_019730395.1 Ochrobactrum sp. SFR4
CATCTTGGCCGACGGCACCACACATGAAAACCTCTGCACCATCGCGTGCAGCCGCCAGTGCCTGATTGCCACCCTTACCTCCAGCTTCCGTATGAAAACTTGTCGCTAGCAAAGTCTGGCCAGGTTGCGGCATATCTGCAAGCTGAAACATAAAATCCACATTAATGGAGCCAAAGGTAATGATCACAGTGCTTCTCCAGATTTATGCTACTTGAACAAAGTGATCGTCGCTCACTTGTTCATAAATACGTTGTGGCACAACATAATCGGGTGCACGTAACGGGCTTTTAATTTCGTCATTATTCACGCGGCGGATTTGGCGGCGTGACGGATCAGGTATTGGAACAGCAGCCATCAGACGCTTGGTATATTCATGCTGCGGATTTTCGAAAACTGCCTGACGTGAGCCAATTTCTACAATCTCTCCCAGATACATCACCGCGACCCTGTGGCTGATCCTTTCGACAACCGCCATGTCATGGCTGATAAAGAGATAGCCGAGACTATATTTTTCCTGCAAATCGAGCATCAAATTGATGACCTGCGCTTTAACTGACACGTCGAGTGCAGAGACAGATTCATCCGCGATCAGCAATTTAGGTTCAAGGGCAAGTGCGCGTGCGATACAAACACGCTGCCTTTGACCACCCGAAAACTCATGCGGAAAACGGTCCATCATGGATGCTGAAAGACCAACACGTTCCAGGAGATCGCCAACACGGTTGCGCGCTTCATCTGCTCTGGCCAAGCCATGCGCTACAATCGGCTCTGCAATAGCCTCCCCAATACGAATACGCGGGTT
>NZ_JAAPBB010000683.1:0-280 GCF_019730395.1 Ochrobactrum sp. SFR4
GCTAGGGACTGTTCTTGACCCTAAAGGTATGTCCGATGCCGGTGAGCGCCTTGGTCGTGTCTTTATGCAGGCTAAAGAATGGGGTGCATCTATCCGCGAGCTATCAGCCGCGATTAGTGAAAGCCCGATTGCCCAGTTCTTTGGTGAGATGGCTGGTTACGGCTTCAAGTTTGTTCTGTTGGCCGCAGGTGTTGGTTTGCTTGCCAAATCAATATTTGGTCTTGGCAGAGCACTATTGTTTCTCAGTGGTGCAAAGCTCGGCCTCGATATACTCAAAGGT
>NZ_JAAPBB010000684.1:0-280 GCF_019730395.1 Ochrobactrum sp. SFR4
CGCCGGAGAGCTTTGCCCGCAATCCGCTGACCCATGATCAGACACGCTATATCCGCAATGCCACGATTACGCGTGATCAGCCGCAGCTCGGTATTGCAGGCCCGACAATTCAATGGCTGGCACAGACGATGCGCGCCATTCACAGCATCAATAACACTAAGTTCTACGAGAATTTCTCAATCCCGACCCTGTTTCTGGTTCCGGGTGCAGATCGCGTTGTAGACCCTCGGGCAGCAATAAAGCTGGCAGAAAACCTGCGCACAGCTTCACTGATCACCAT
>NZ_JAAPBB010000685.1:0-280 GCF_019730395.1 Ochrobactrum sp. SFR4
GTTCCACACCATGCATTTCCCGTCATCATTCTATCCGCGTGAAGCTATTCCGGGTCGCCTTGTGATTGAAAAAACCATCGGCGAAACTGTCATCAATGAGCTGAAAACACGCAGCCATGATGTCGAAATCGTTGATGCATGGACAGTCGGTCGTCTGACCGCAGCAGAGCGCGAAGATAACGGATTGCTCCGTGCAGCCGCAACGCCGCGCCTGATGCAAGCCTATGCGATCGGTCGCTAACTCGGGGAATATTCACAGTGATAATGGGTATTGAAATAC
>NZ_JAAPBB010000686.1:0-280 GCF_019730395.1 Ochrobactrum sp. SFR4
TTCCTTATTTGCCGTGGCTAAAAAGCTGCAGTTTTTTCTTTTAAAGGAACCAGAACCCGTCTTCGCGCGGACTGGTATGATTGATATGACCCGGTTTCGACTGAATTTCCGCGGGCCTGCGTTCCGCAATGTTTTAAGCTACACTTTTGCGCATTGGCGGAAACAGCCGGTGCGTCTGAGCCTGATGATCATTGGTATGATGCTGGCAACGGCAGCTGATGTTTTGACACCGCTTTATTCCGGCCGTCTGGTTGATGCGCTGGCATTGGGTAGCGACTCT
>NZ_JAAPBB010000687.1:0-280 GCF_019730395.1 Ochrobactrum sp. SFR4
TCCATGAATCGATTACAGGGCTTTATCCATCTGAATTTTCCTGTGATTGCGTCTGCTTATCAGGCCAAAGTGATTATTGCCGGTCAGGTAAATGCAGTGTCGATCTGGGTTTGATCGGTAAGTGTGCCGTTCAGAATTAACGGCGTTACCTGCGAATAAATACCGAAGACGTTGTTCGCATGCGCTCCGACTGCATCAGAGATTGCAATAATTGTTTCCGCATCCAGTAAAGCAATCTCGCCGGCTGCAGTCATTCAAGGCGTTGTAAAATCTGGATTAC
>NZ_JAAPBB010000688.1:0-280 GCF_019730395.1 Ochrobactrum sp. SFR4
CAATCCAGAAAGTGCGGAGCATAATGGCACGGTTTGCAGAAGTTCCTGTATCCTTGCTCGCGAGATTACCCGAGGCATCGCGTTCCATATCAACGGCCGCAAGCAAGTTACGATCAGTCCACGGTGACAATGCTCCGGCAACAGCGCGCCAATATTGCGGCTGGCTCCAGCGTTTATCGATGACCTCAAGATCAGGTGCCGGTGTCTTTTCAAGCGCAGACACTGTCTTCGTCATCAATGTGCGAAACCCTGGCTGCGCACTGTTGAGCCGGCGGATCAT
>NZ_JAAPBB010000069.1:0-798 GCF_019730395.1 Ochrobactrum sp. SFR4
GATTTAGGCTCAGGACTCATTGATCCAGCCAGAATATGACGGTTGCTGCAATGCAGATAGCGGACATGAAGGTGTGCGCACATCGATCATATCGGGTATGGATGCGCCGCCAGTCTTTGAGCTTTCCAAACATATTTTCGATCCTATGTCTCTGACGGTAGAGCACTGTGTCATGGGGAATGAGAACCTTGCGGTTGGCCTTTGATGGGATGCAGGGAGCAATGCCGCGCTCGTTTAGAGCTGCCCTGAACCAATCGGCATCGTAACCACGATCTCCAAGCATAGTTTTGGCATTAGGCAGCGCATCGATCATCAAGGCAGCCCCCTTGTAATCGCTCATCTGCCCTTCGCTTAGAAGCATAATCAATGGTCGACCTTGGCCATCGCAGACGGCGTGGAGCTTGGAGTTCAGGCCACCTTTGGTGCGTCCGATACGTCGGGGAACAGCCCCTTTTTTAGCAGGCTGGCTGCTGTACGATGTGCTTTCAGGTGGGTCGTATCAATCATCAACTTGTCAGGCTTGCCGCCTTTCGCAGCGAGGCTTGCGAAGATCTTGTTGAACACACCCATTCGGCTCCAGCGAATGAATCGGTTGTAGATCGTCTTGTGCGGACCGTAGGCCGCTGGTGCATCACGCCAGCGCAAGCCATTCCTGATCACGAAGATAATGCCGCTGATAATCCGGCGATCATTAACTCGCGGCACACCATGTGACAATGGAAAATGAGGCTCGATCCGGCGCATCTGCGCCTCCGACAACCAAATCAAATCACTCATGGCAGCACCTCCTTGCACCAC
>NZ_JAAPBB010000689.1:0-279 GCF_019730395.1 Ochrobactrum sp. SFR4
TCTGTCAATCATTACAAGTGGTATCTGGTATTTTTCCTGACCGTATTGACTTTGGTTGTTATTGCTTCTGTTCATGCGGATCGGCCGAAAGCAGGGCGCAAAGCACTCGCCATTTATATTGTGACAGCATCGATGAGTATGTGGATTTTGGCGATCCATACCAGCCCTTATCGTGGTGTCGGGCGTATTGATCCGACCGTGCTGTTTACGAGCCAGAAAAATGCGATGAGCTTGCCGGAGGCTTTCCATAAAAAAGGATAGCCTATTCATTATCTGATG
>NZ_JAAPBB010000690.1:0-279 GCF_019730395.1 Ochrobactrum sp. SFR4
CATGATTTTCAGTTCGTTACAGGCGCGGATCAGGGCTTTACCGGCATCGGTGAGACCCGGACCGATATCCGGTGTGCTCGGGAAGCGGAACGGAACGCCGTAAGCAAAAATGTTCGGACGGCTCCAGACCGGACCCAAAGTGCGCAGACCTGCCTGATGCAGCACATAGAGTTCATCGAGATCAGCGCTGATCGCTTCAGCACCTTCAATATGTAGTACTGACGCAAATGCGCCATTGGCTATTGCTGTGCGGATATCATCGGCGTCGCGGCAGATTTT
>NZ_JAAPBB010000691.1:0-279 GCF_019730395.1 Ochrobactrum sp. SFR4
TCATTCCCTCTTATTTCAACAGATACTTATGTAACCATTGTGAAAGCAATTGAATACAAAGACATAATATCTATCCTTATGGATATATCATATGCCAATCTGGGAAAACATCTTCCGTTCAAATAAGATGACCGGACTATTTATGATTTACATTACAAATTTGTGACAAACGGTTTCGTTGCAGATGACTTCTTATGCCTGTGAACAGATAATCCATATGGTGGCATAGATAGATTTGTCGCTTCTGCCTCCTCCTCTTCATTCCGGCTTGGAAAATGC
>NZ_JAAPBB010000692.1:0-279 GCF_019730395.1 Ochrobactrum sp. SFR4
GTGACACCTTATTATAATAAGCCAAATCAGCGTGGCCTTTACGCGCATTATTCGGCTGTTGCCAAAGCGATTTCTATTCCTTTGGTGATTTATAATATTCCGGGTCGTTCAATCATTGATATGACGCCGGAAACAATGGGGGCGCTTGTGCGTGACCATAAGAATATTGTTGGCGTGAAAGATGCTACCGGAAAAATCGAACGTGTATCCGAGCAGCGCGCAACGTGCGGGACGGATTTCATTCAGCTTTCCGGTGAAGATGCAACAGCGCTCGGTTTT
>NZ_JAAPBB010000693.1:0-279 GCF_019730395.1 Ochrobactrum sp. SFR4
TCATCCATGTGACACTCTCCGCCACACCGCCAAACGGGTAGAGGTGGAAATAAACCTGCCCTAAATCCTGTTTTATCAACAGTGCGTTCAAATCTTCCCAATAACGGTCAGCAACAGAGCGGCGCATCAGATTAGCCAGAGACAAACCATACCGACGCATAATCGAAGCGGAAGCAACAACGCCAAACTGCTTAGCAAAACGCAACAGCTTAGCGGCATCTGCCGGCCCCGGAATCCCGACCCGTACCGGTGTATCAATCCCTTCACTGCGTAAGCGTT
>NZ_JAAPBB010000694.1:0-279 GCF_019730395.1 Ochrobactrum sp. SFR4
TTGGCCTTATAGGCTTCGGCATTGGCCTTATAGATTTCCGCATTTTCCGGATCATGTTTCACGAAAGCATCGCGGATATTATCGACATAAATCATCCCTGCTGACGGCGACATCCAGGCATGCGGGTTCGGCTTACCGCTATACGGACCTTCGGTAATGCCCATCGGCTCAACACCTTCAGACACAACAACACTTGGCACATCTTTCAAATGCTGGAAGAATTTTTCAAACCAGCGCTCAAGATTGAGGCCATTCCAGAAAATCAGCTGTGCACCTTGC
>NZ_JAAPBB010000695.1:0-279 GCF_019730395.1 Ochrobactrum sp. SFR4
GCGCAATGCGTTGGTGCCAGTTGTCACGCTGATCGGTTTGCAGATCGGCTTTCTGCTTGGTGGTGCTGTGGTTGTAGAGACCGTGTTCTCGTGGCCTGGCATTGGCCGTCTGGCGGTTGGCGCTATTTTGTCCAGCGATTTGCCAATGGCGCAGGGCACGATTATCGTGATGTCGCTCGGCTTTATTCTTGTCAATCTCGGTGTTGATATTCTCTATGCGGTGCTTGATCCGCGCGTGAGAGGTGCATGATGACCAGTGTTGCAAAAACAACGCCTGAT
>NZ_JAAPBB010000696.1:0-279 GCF_019730395.1 Ochrobactrum sp. SFR4
CATGGATAGTGATGAAGTTCGTGCGGAAATGAAAGCTTCAATCCCGCTTGGCCGTTTCTCCCTGCCGGAAGATATTGCCAATGCCGCGCTGTGGTTGGGCAGTGATGAGGCTTCTTTTGTTACCGGCACATCTGTTGATGTGGATGGCGGCTACAGCCTGTAAAAAAATTTTCTGAAATATAAAAGCCCCGCCGGTTATGGTAACCGGCGGGGCTTTTTATATATGGGATTATACCCGATCCATTATGGCAAACCATGAGAGCGCCAGAAATAGCAACG
>NZ_JAAPBB010000697.1:0-279 GCF_019730395.1 Ochrobactrum sp. SFR4
CTTGTCGTTATGCAAAATCGCTGGGAATATGCATCCTTGCATTGGGCTTGTCAGTTTCGCGGGATCATCGTCACGCCTCTTAATTGGAGAGCGAAAACAGACGAAATTGATTACGCTGTTACCGATGCCCATGCAAAAGCAATATTTTACGAGGATGCTACAGCAGAAGCCGTATTGAGCTCTGTTGAAGCGGGCAAAATACCCAATATCTGTACCAATAAGCTGCATGAGATCATGCAGGCCTCAGCACCAGATGCAGAGCCGCACGCTGATGCCAAT
>NZ_JAAPBB010000070.1:0-798 GCF_019730395.1 Ochrobactrum sp. SFR4
CGCCGATGGCCGTCGGCGCGCCGGTCTTGTCTTTAAGATAGGCGGCGGCGGAAAAGTGATCGGCGTGCGGGTGCGTGTCGAGGATCCATTCGACCTCGTAGCCCTTCTCGGCAATGAACTTGAGAATATTGTCGGCATGCGTCGTGGCGGTCGCCGCCGACTTCTCGTCATAGTCGAGCACAGGATCGACGATGGCGCATTTTTTCGTCTCCGGGTCGGCGACGACATATTGGATCGACCAGGTGCGCGGATCGAAGAAGCCAGTGACTTCAGGCTTGGTTGTCATGGGATTTTTCCTCTTGCTCATTTCTTGCGACCGCCGAGCGGCTGACACTCACATAATATCGCTTACATTTTTTCGCAAGCATTATTTTATGATTGATAAATTTTGCCTTGCGAGCCTATTCCGCCGGCGTCGCGGGCACGGTTCGGGCGCTCTGCCAAAGCAGCGGCACGAGGATCAGCGCGACGGCCGGAAAGATCATCCAATTGATCGTCTGCCAGCCGGACGCATGCAGCAGCGCGCCGGCGAAAAAGGACGCCGCGGCTACCGTCCCGAAGATCAGGAAGTCGTTGGCTCCCTGCGCCTTTCCGCGCTCGGCCTCAGTATGACAATCCGTGACCATGGCGGTCGCGCCGATGAAGCCGAAATTCCAGCCGACGCCCAGAAGGATCAGCGACACGTAGAAATGGACGAGCTGCAATCCGGCGAGAGCGAAGACGGCCGAAATCGCAATCAGCAGGAGCCCGAACGCCGTCACTCGCTCCTTGCCAAAGCGAGCCATCAGATGGCCGGTG
>NZ_JAAPBB010000698.1:0-279 GCF_019730395.1 Ochrobactrum sp. SFR4
TGCCGGGCTTGCTGGAGCGCGATGCGGCTTGTGGTTTCGCTTCACGCTGCCCGCGTGCTTCTGAGCAATGCAGAACCCTTATGCCGCCGGTGACCGCGCTGGAGGGGATAAGTACAATCAGGTGTTATCATCATGACTGAACAGGTTTTTCTTTCTCCTGCACCAGCGGCTGATGCTGAAGACGTGCTGGCTGTGCGTGACCTGAATATTCACTATACGGTACGTGAGGGTTTCCGCAAAAAGACCCTGAAGGCTGTGAATGGTGTTGATCTGTCGATC
>NZ_JAAPBB010000699.1:0-279 GCF_019730395.1 Ochrobactrum sp. SFR4
CTTGTGTAACCGCATCAAAGGGATAGCAGGTTGCAAGAACCAACTGAGAACCCGCTGCGTGAATATCGATCTGCGCTTCATCCCAACGCGCAACACTCATTTGTGTGGCACGATAGGTATAAGTTTTGCCGTCAGTGCGGGTAATGCGAATAAGATCGCCTTTCTCAATATCTTTGAGAAAAGCAAAATGCGTATCGCGGTGGGCGGCATAAACGGCAGTTCCCTTCTCCCCCGCATGGGGTGTGTTCTGGAGATGGCCGGGCCCAAAAGCCAGAGCCT
>NZ_JAAPBB010000700.1:0-279 GCF_019730395.1 Ochrobactrum sp. SFR4
CGATGGCAAAGCCATCAGCGGTTATCCTGATCTTCATCTGAACGATGACCTTGTTGCTGCACGTCATAGCCCCGAACTGGAAACAACAGAATATCGCGGTGCGGAAGTCCGCGTGATTACGGTCGCTCGTGCGCTTTCAGATCAGGCGCATAGCGGCTGGGTCTATGTTATTTTAGCGCAGACAACTGAGGCGCGCCGAACCCTTGCCAGCGAAGTCACACAAGGCGCGATGCTCATTGTCGGCATCATGGTCTTCCTCGGATTAGTCGGAACCTATTT
>NZ_JAAPBB010000701.1:0-279 GCF_019730395.1 Ochrobactrum sp. SFR4
TTTCTGATGGCCGGTCTTGTGGTGCTGCTCGTTGGTGAAAATCCGCTGGATGCCGCATTGCTGATGGTCAAGGGTGCTTTCGGTTCCGGTGAGGGGATCGGCTACACCTTGTTCTATGCCACGAATTTTATCTTCGCCGGTCTTGCCGTTGCGGTGGCGTTTCATTGCGGGCTGTTTAACATTGGCGGTGAGGGGCAGGCCTATATCGGCGGCCTTGGCGTGGCGCTGGTCTGTCTGTGGCTTGATGCCTCGATGCCGTGGTGGATTACCATGTTTGCG
>NZ_JAAPBB010000071.1:0-745 GCF_019730395.1 Ochrobactrum sp. SFR4
CAAAGATCTGAAATGGCGCTTGATTGTCGTTGGCGAATTGGTTCTTGCGGATCATGTGAGCCACCTCGATCCCTGCAATGGTGGCTGTTGCGGAATGGAATGCTTTGAAGCCCATCATCGGCCGGGTGATCCGCTTGATGAACCTATGGTCTTGTTCAAGGATATTGTTGAGATATTTGATCTGGCGGATTTCAATGATCTCGCCGGTACCGGTGAATTTCAGGATCGTATTTACTGACTGAAGTCCGGCCAGATTGGCTCCGCTCTTGTCAATGACAACCTTCTGCGGAACGCCATTCGGTACAATCACCTTCTTGAAAAACCGGCGGGCCGCAGCCAAATCCCGCCGCTCTGACAGCATAAAATCAAGGGTTTGGCCGTCGCGATCAATGGCTCGGTACAGATAAGTCCATTTGCCCCGAACCTTGAGATATGTCTCGTCACCACGCCACGAACGGGATGTGGGGTGCTTGCGCATCTGAGCCTGAGCGGCGATCTGCGGTGCGTAGCGAACAACCCACCGGTTCAATGTTGCATGATCAACCTTCACGCCACGCTCAGCCATTATTTCCTGAAGGTCACGATAGGAAACCGGATAGCGAACATAGAAGAAAACGGCATAAAGGATGACACTTTTAGGAAAATGTGTTCCTTTGAAATCGACCACCATCTCTTCTCACCTCAATCCGTTACGCACAATAAGCGTGACATAGCTCAACAGAGGTGAAAATTTTGCGACACAACC
>NZ_JAAPBB010000702.1:0-279 GCF_019730395.1 Ochrobactrum sp. SFR4
TTTTTCCGCGCTCAAGAAACAGGACGGAAGCCGCCGGAGCCAAGACAGCAGCAGCGAAAAGGCCTGCAATCCCCCCGCCGATAACGATAATAGTTTTTGAATTTTCTCCCATGCAGAATTGCTATGTCAGTTTTCTGACTTAGTCAATATTTAGCATATAATAAAAATCTTGCTCCGTTTTCCTGCACAGAATAAGATAGAGCCCAGAATTGAAGCGGAGTAAAAATGTCCGGACAGCCCAATCTTGCCAATTGCCTGCGCAAACTGCGCAAGAACCAC
>NZ_JAAPBB010000703.1:0-278 GCF_019730395.1 Ochrobactrum sp. SFR4
GGTGTGACCATCACCCGTGAAAGCCCGAACTATCCGGGCAGCGTATAAGTCGAATATAAAAAGGCCGGTTTAACCGGCCTTTTTTATTGCTTGGGAAGCTGGGTGATTTCGTTATCTGAAAGCAGCAAGGGTTGTGCAGCTTGTCTGGCCAGTTCAGCCAGCGCGTTAAAATCAGCTAAACGCAAGCTCTGTTTACGCCAAAACAGACCAACCTGACGTCTCGGGCAATCATCCGAGAACGGTATAATGCGGATGCGTTTATGCGGAACCTCGGAGCG
>NZ_JAAPBB010000704.1:0-278 GCF_019730395.1 Ochrobactrum sp. SFR4
GATCGCCGCATTGAAAAAATAGCGGTACTCAAACAGACCTTGCGGGGTCATCATATATTTCTGATTGGCAACGCGGCTGATGGTGCTTTCATGCATCTCAATCGCATCGGCCACCATCTGCATTGTCAGTGGTTTGAGCGCCTCAGCCCCGTTTTCCAGAAAAGCTTGCTGGTGAGTGATGATGTGCTCACCGACATTCAGGACAGTTTGCGCACGCTGATCGAGAATACGCGTCAGCCAGTTTGCCTTCTGTTTGCAGGCGCGCAGAAACTGCTTCT
>NZ_JAAPBB010000705.1:0-278 GCF_019730395.1 Ochrobactrum sp. SFR4
TCGTTCTGCAATCGGCGCGAGGGACCGTCGTGCCCTGGGTGGTGCAGGTCGATAATCTCGGCCAAGCCCAGACCGTCGCCGCAGCCACCGCCGATTACCGTCCGACCGATCCGCAGATCGCCTTCCATCTTGGCCGTTTCATCGAGCAGACGCGCTCGATCCCGGCGGATGCCATCATCGTGCGCCAGAACTGGCTGCGCGCCTATGAGTTCACCACTGATAGGGGAGCGGCCGCGCTCAACGACTATGCCCGCGCCAATGATCCGTTCACCCGTGTC
>NZ_JAAPBB010000706.1:0-278 GCF_019730395.1 Ochrobactrum sp. SFR4
GTTGTACTTCGAGACCGTTTCCTTTTCTTGTCTTTTGATTTACGTTTGCTCTTTGGAGTAGGAGACCTGTGTTTTCGTTTCTTGGACTCAGATTCTGACCTGTGTTTCTTCTTCTTTGAACTCTTCTTCCTTTCCCGTCGAGGAGAACTGCTCTCTGACCTGCGTCCTCTATCTTTCTTCTTTTTCTTCTTCTTTTGCTTTGGAGTTGGTGATCGAGAACTGCTGGTCTCTCGAACAAGACTGTATGGTTTGGGAGGCTCAGGAGCCGTTTGCTTAGC
>NZ_JAAPBB010000707.1:0-278 GCF_019730395.1 Ochrobactrum sp. SFR4
GGTGAGGCCCCCAGCCCTGCTGGCACGCCATCCACAGACACCTATTGTCGTCCAGACGCCGCAGAAATCGCTGGGCCAACGCGCGCATGAGCTTATTCACACCTCGCTCGACCAAGCCGATCGCCTTCTTCTCGAACAACGGCCGCGGCAGGCAGTGCAGGAAATTCTTTGGCTCCTTGAAACGGTGTCGACGGCATTCCAGGGTCAGGAAAGCGGATCGGGAACGGTCGAAGGAAAATACTTCAACGAGATCATCCGCGCCCTGCGCAAAAATAACG
>NZ_JAAPBB010000708.1:0-278 GCF_019730395.1 Ochrobactrum sp. SFR4
CAGTTACCGATAATCCGCCGGTCATTTTTTATGCAATCATTAAGCAGAAACCGGTTTCCCGGGCAGTCTGTGCAGGAGTTATGCTCCGGCAATTATCACAAGATCTGCTTTGTTCCCGTAAAACAGATCTTGTAATTTCAAGACGCATTCCCGAATTTAAAATACGGATCGGGAATGCTGTTATTATTGAGTTAAAATCCTGATTTATTTGGATTTATAGGAAAATGGTGACGTTTGCTCATAGAGCCAGCTATATTGGCGAACCATCTTCTTAACCT
>NZ_JAAPBB010000709.1:0-278 GCF_019730395.1 Ochrobactrum sp. SFR4
TCATGCCGGCCTCAAGCGCACGCTGATGTGTGTGCAGACCCGGAAACAGCGGCAGCAATGAAGGATGAATATTGAGAATACGCCCTGCAAAAGGAGCAATAAACCGGCCGGAAAGCAGGCGCATATAGCCTGCAAGACAAATAATATCCGGTGCGATCTGTGCCAGTTGCTCAAGAATGGCATCTTCATGCGCTTGCTTGGAGCTGTAATCTTTGCGGGCATGAACATAGGTGGTGATACCTGCGGCCTGCGCTTTCGCGAGGCCGCCTGCATCATGC
>NZ_JAAPBB010000710.1:0-278 GCF_019730395.1 Ochrobactrum sp. SFR4
CCATTGAGACATTAGAGATTTTCGCGATTTATCTCGGCCGTCTTGCGGGTGATCTCGCTCTGATTTTCATGGCGCAGGGCGGTGTTTATCTGTCCGGCGGCATACCGCAGCGTATTCTTTCTGCCATGCGTACCGGCAGTTTCCGCGCAGCATTTGAAGATAAAGCGCCGCATCAGTCTATTCTCAAATCCATCCCTATTTATGTCATCACCCATCCGCGGGCAGCTATTGCAGGCCTTGCAGCCTATGCCCGCACACCATCGCGCTTTGATATTCAT
>NZ_JAAPBB010000072.1:0-717 GCF_019730395.1 Ochrobactrum sp. SFR4
TACTCTAATGTGGGCAAGTGGGGATTGGCGATGGAGTGACCCGCAATGTTAAAACCAATGGTCTAACCGGCTTTTTTAAACAATTTAGCTAGTAAACTTTGTGGCTCCTGCACTTTTGCTTTGGCTAATATTTGAGCCTGTTCTCTCCAAGCATCTCGATCTTGTTCCGCTGCTGCTGTGCGGTTGCGCTCGGCTTGCAATATTTCTTTTAGTCCAGTTATTTCTGCTTCCAGCTTCGCAAGCTGAATATGGACAGAGTTATCGGGATTATCCCTGTGACTGTCCTTAGGACTGTCACCCTGCCCTACTGCGTACGGAAATGCATCAAGTGGGACATGGATTCTGATTGTCCCATCGTTGCCAGTAGTCCGGTGCCAACGCTTTCTTTGTGTGGTTTTCCGCGCGGATTCAACCTTAATAGCTAGACGGTCGGCCAGTTCTTTGTAGGTGAGAGCTACAGTTTCCATAGGTGCAATCCCCGTGACTGTCCCTGCGACTGTCGCAGGTATATGATAGGGACAATACAGGGACAAAGTTAAATCTCTTTTTAAATCACGATAGGTAACTGCCTAGCTGAAAAGGGGAACTAAAATGGTTGAGGAAAACTCTGACAAAACCAAAGAAAATATTACGGAAATTGCTCCGGACGCTGAAAAAACTTTGATGCGTAAACGCATTGTAGAAATCCAAGAGGATTTCAAAAAACTGTTAGGACAT
>NZ_JAAPBB010000007.1:0-236305 GCF_019730395.1 Ochrobactrum sp. SFR4
GGAATATCGCCCGCTCAATTCGAACAGATAACCGCCGAAACGAGATAAAGAGGCGGAAATAAAACGGGACAAGTCCAGAGTGCGCTCAGTGAGCGTGACAGCCGCCAATACCTTGCGTGGAGCAATAGCCTGACGCGCACCCTGCGTGAGCTCGGTATCGGGAACCCTGCAACATCCAAACGAAAGCTTGATCAGATTTTAGCGGAGCGTAGCGCCGCATGAAGCCACGCGTCAGTATCCGAGAGGCTTTAGAAGATCCGCAGTTACTAGGCGGGGCATTACCCGGAGAGAGTTGGTTGCTTTGGCGTGTCCTTCTCATGGCGGCTATGGGGGAAGCTCTCACCGAAGATGAGCGCAAGCTGTTCGAGAGTGTCACAGGCCGTCCAGAGGCTCCGCATGAGCGTGTAGATGAGTTTTGGAACATCGTTGGGCGCCGTGGTGGTAAAACGCGTGCTGCCGGCACGCTGGGGGCTTATATTGCTGCGCTATGCGATTGGGGTGATTGTCTTGCCCCAGGGGAGCGCGGCGTGCTGCCGGTAATGGCTGCAAGCATGACGCAGGCTCAGCGAGCCTTTATGCATATCTCCGGTGTTCTGGAAAACTCACCTTCGCTTTGCGAGCTGATTGAGAATACTACGACAGAGACGATCAGTTTAAGCACCAGCGTTGATATTGAGATCCGGCCGGCGAACTTCAGGACTGTGCGCGGTATTACATCGGTAAGTGTTATCAGTGATGAAATTGCGTTCTGGCATATTGATGGCTCTAAAAATCCGGATGGAGAGATTTTAGAAGCGGTTCGGCCGTCACTGGCGACCACCGGTGGCATGCTTATTGTGATTAGCAGTCCTTATGCCCGTAAAGGTGAGCTGTATAAAACCTACCGGCAGAATTACGGCGCTGAAGGTGACCCGCTCATCTTGGTTTCGAAAGCCGCATCTAAAGTTTTGAACCCGACTTTGAGCGATAAGGTCATTGAGAGGGCATATAAACGCGATCCGGCCGTAGCAATGGCCGAGTATGGCGGCGAGTTCAGGACTGACGTTGAAGCTCTCATTACGCCGGAAGTCATAGAGCAATGCGTAGACTTCGGAGTGCGGGAACGGCCGTATTGTTCGGGTCAGCGATATTATGGCTTTGTTGATCCGTCCGGCGGGTCGGCCGATGCAATGACTTTGGCTATTGCTCATGCTGAAGGTGATCTGGCGGTTCTGGATCTGATCAGAGAGGTCAGGCCTCCGTTTTCTCCTGAGGCAGTAGCGAAGGAATTTAGCCTTACCCTGAAATCCTATGGCTTAAGCGCTGTCACCGGTGACCGGTATGGTGGGGAGTGGCCGCGTGAACGCTTCAAGGTTCACGGTATTTCTTATTTGCTTTCTGAAAAGACGCGCAGCGAGCTCTATCTGGATCTGGTGCCGGCAATGAATAGCGGCAGTGTGCGCCTTATCGAGAATTCACGCATGACAGATGAGCTGAGAGGGCTGGAACGCCGCGCATCGCGTGGAGGCAAAGACATCATTGATCATGCGCCAGGGCAGCATGACGATATTGCAAACGCCGCAGCCGGCGCTTTGTCCTTGGTTGGAAAGCCGTCCATTGCTGCAGCCATGTTTTTAACAAGTAGACATCGTAACAAATAAAGGATCCGGAAAATGAGAGTAGCAATCCATAATACAGTGCCCAAGACACAGCCGACTGAAGCAGAATGGGCTGAGCTGCAGGCGGAGGTCGGCAGAATAGAAGAAAAGCTTAAAGGGTTTTCCCGTGAGAAGATTGATGCGGCACTGTCTGAGGTTTTGCGTCCGTACCGAGCAGAGCTGGCATTGCGTGAGAAAGAGACGATGCAGAATGCCGGCATGCGTATCAATAGCGGTACGCAGGTTGCGAACTACAAGCTGCCAGAGGGCGGCAATGATGATCGTGTAGCTTATCAGGGCAATGTACGATTGGGTGCCTATCGTCTGCCGGAGGGCAATTGATATGTCGCAAGCTGATCTTACACAGACATTCAATCCGGAGAAATTCTGGCCAAAAGCGGATGCATGTCCGGACTGGCCACTATCGATCGGGAGCATTGTCAGTCATGGAGCTGGCAGCAAGCAGGCTGCTGAGAAGCGCTTAAGTTATATCAATAACTATCTTCATCAGGGCGTCGAACTTCATGCGCCGACAGCGAAGGAAGTTGAACAGATTAAAAGTGATTATTTTTCTCAGGGTAATCACGGCCAGCATTGGCTTGCTCTTGGGGTCTATGGTCTGACAGTTCGCCCAGGCACCCGCGATACGGCGGATTTGATTGTCGAGGCGCTGCATATTCGCGGCTATCTTCGAAAGCTGGAAGATCGGGAACGACGTAATCAGCAGTCGATTGATGATGAAAATACGTATCGCAATCGCCAGACGGTTGAGAGTTATAAGCGCTCGGTACCGGAGTGTGAAAGGCAGCTTGCAGAGCTGGCTGATGCCGAGGCGCGGCACAAGCAGCGACTTGAAGATGAAAAGGCTTTCAATAAGGCCGCCGATATTCGCCAATCGCTGAAATTTAGCAAGTCTGAAGCAGAACGTGCAGCTCATGCATTGGGTGAAACGCTGGCTGCAGGTTCGGTTCAATAGGTGCTCAGATGGCAAAAGGCCGGCTTGATAGTTTGATGGATCAGCTGGGTGTTCGGCTTGTGCCGACGCGCCGGCGCAGGGCGAGAGGTGAAAGTCACGCCAGAGGCACTATGAAAGCCATACGGGACGCACACGGTGAAGGGCATTTGATCTTTGTGGTGCGTACCATTAAGCAAAGTACCGGCAATATTGATGAGCTGTGGTCTGAGACTATCGGCGCCGTCTCAGACATTGTGATTCAACGGCCAGACTTAGCAGAACAGCGTGCCGGTGATTTTATGGCCGCATTTGACCAGATAAATCTTGCTGCGCTCCGTGGCCGTGCTCTGGCGCTAAGACCGTGGCCGGTCCGTGGGACACTGCGGACGTTGATACTCTCAAAGCTAGAGCAAAAAATGAAACAAGATTGAGCCGCCAAGACTACATTGAGATTACGTTGCCTCGATTTTCTTTTGGCGTTTTTTCCTGGCAGGAACCTTATCTTTAATTAAAGCCACTTTTTCAGCTGTCTTCTTCTCTTGTTCAGGTCGAACAAATCTATCGTTTATGAAATCTTCAAGAGCTCCCATCAATGCATTCAGCTCATCAAAAGATGGATCCCACCCACGATGTGCAGATGCATTTCCAGCGTTAATAAGTACATCGAGATTATCTTTTTGAGATGCAGTTATATAATTTTGTAGCAGCATTTGTTTCAATTTTTTATCAAATGGCTGTTCAGTATCAATTCCAAGAATTTCTGATGCAACGTCAAAAGTAGTCCGAATGCCTATCGCCGCCAATATGTTCAGATCATGATCTAATGCGGTATAAACCTGTAATAAGCAGGATTGAAAATCGGATGCGCGGTCATGTGTTATATAATTATGCATGACGTCAAACCAATTAGGCCGTTCTCTTTTAAATTGAGCCGGCCAATAATTAATAACTTCATCCTGATCATACTCGATATTTCCTGAACAATCATAGCCAATTGGATAGAAAGATTCGGAATCGCTAGAAACAGATTGGGCAAAAACGTGCTCGCAACCACGGCACACTAATAAATACCAGTTACGCCACCAATCTATTCCAGACCTAGAGTCGCTTTCATATTCGCGATGATGCCCTTTGATCTCGCAATGACGGTCACCTTTGCAGTTAGCACAAAATGCTTTTCTGGTTTTTATAATTGGTGCTTCTGTGGTCATCGCTTCCCTGTTCTTTTGCTGATTGATATAGAGAATTCTGGAGCCTGACATGTCGCATCCCATGTCGCATGGATTGGCCGTGGCTATGTGTAACTGCTTGAAATTTAACGAATCTAGTTTGCAGCACAATGCGACATATAATTTGTGCGATGTTCCAGATTTGTTTTTTATATCTATTTGATTTTATTGGAAGATTTGTTGGTAGCGGAGGACGGATTCGAACCGCCGACACAAGGATTATGATTCCTCTGCTCTAACCTACTGAGCTACTCCGCCCCACGATGCTTCAGAGCTTTTCAGCTGCTTCGCGAAGCAATGTTCTCGTTGGGAACGGGGGTCGTATAAGTCGGTATGCGCATAGCTGTCAAGCACTGTTATGCATTAATCGGTATTGAAATCCAACTTTTGCAAAGTTATTGAGTTTTCAACAAGCAAAGGCAGGAAAATATGGCACCGCGTATCGCAGTTCTCGGTTGTGGCTATTGGGGCAACAATCATATCCGTACTCTTAAAGGTCTGGGCGCACTCGTTGCTGTCAGTGACATTGATCCGGCGCGCTCCGCAAAATTTGCTGCGGATTATGATGTGGCGCAAATCAGTGTTGATGATCTTTTTGTTTCAAAAGATATCGACGCAATTGTTATGGCGCTGCCTGCGCAGTTTCATGCGCAATATGCTATCCGCGCAGTTGAACATGGCAAAGATGTTCTGGTTGAAAAGCCGATCGCTCTGACTGTTGCTGATGGCGAGGCCGCAGTACAAGCGGCTGAGAAACATGGCCGTATCTTTATGGTTGGCCATATTCTGCGTTTCCATCCGGCATTTGAGAAACTGCTGGAACTGGCACAAAACGGCGAGCTGGGCAAAATCGGCTATATTCAGGCGCATCGTATTGGTCTTGGCAAGTTCCACGGCCAGAATGATGCGCTGTGGGATCTTGCACCGCATGATCTGTCGATGATTCTGGCGCTGACCGGCTCTGAACCTTCTGCAGTGCGCGGTGAAGGTGCGGCCATGATCGATCATTTGAGCGATTTTGCTCATCTGCATATGGAATTCCCTGATGGTATCCGCAGCCATCTGTTCGCTTCACGCCTGAACCCGATCATGGATCGCCGTCTTGCTGTTGTCGGCGACAAGGCGATGGCTGTTTTTGACGATGCTGAGCCGTGGGAGCGCAAGCTGACCCTGTATCGTCATAAAGTCTGGCAGGAAAACGGGCAGATCGCATTCACTAAGGCTGATCCGGAATATGTGCCGGTACAAGAAGGCATGCCGCTGACCCGTGAACTGGAACATTTTATCCATTGCATTGAAACGCGTGAAACACCGCGCACCAATGGCGCAGAGGCCGTGAGTGTGTTGCGGATTTTGACCAAAGGCACTGTGAACCATCCGGTTCGCTAACCGGAATCACAGATATTTGAGATATCCGGCTCTTTGTCATGCTGACGGTACTGATAGATTGGCTCATAGTCTGAGGGGCTAAACGGGATAATCAGACTGTATCCATGTGGACAGACTGCAGGATACGAATAAAACAACGCGATTGAGCGGCTTTTCTGGTATAAGAACCGGCGAGCCGGTCTTCGCGACTGCTGTGCGGAACAAGGGAGACGCGATGTTCTGCCATTGCTTCAAGCTGTGTTACATTGTTTGCCAAACAGTGAAGAATGCACCATGGCGAAGTCTCTTATGAGGGACTACATACTACTCGATTCGCGGGTGCGCGCGTGCATGATGCGGATCAATCGATATTGGAGCCGACATGCAATTCATTGATCTTGTGAGCCAGCGCGCTCGCATTGAAGACCGTCTTAACGCTGCTGTTCTTAAAGTGGTCGCGGAAGGCAAGTATATTCTCGGACCTGAAGTTGCTGAGTTTGAGAAGCAGCTTGCCGATTATGTTGGCGTAAAACATGTTCTGGCCTGTGCCAATGGTACAGACGCATTGCAGATGCCGCTGATGGCTATGGGCGTCGGCCCCGGCGATGCAGTTTTCTGCCCGAGCTTTACCTTTGCAGCAACCGCTGAAGTGGTGGCGCTGGTTGGTGCGGAAGCAGTTTTTGTGGATGTCGAAGAAGACACCTACAATATGAATGTGGAACAGCTGCAGGCAGCAATTGATGCTGTGCGCAAAGAAGGCCGTCTGACACCAAAGGCGATCATTCCGGTTGATCTGTTCGGTCTGCCTGCTGATTACCGCGCCATTATGACAATTGCTGATAAAGAAGGCCTCAAGGTTATTTCCGATGCTGCCCAGTCGATCGGCGGTAAGCGTGATAATGCCATGTGCGGTTCTTTCGGTCATGTCGGTGCGACCAGTTTCTACCCTGCCAAGCCGCTCGGCTGCTATGGCGATGGTGGTGCGATTTTTACCAATGATGATGAGCTGAACGATGTTCTGCGCTCCATTCATTTCCACGGTAAAGGCGAAACCCAGTATGACAATGTGCGCATTGGTCTGAACTCCCGCCTGGATACAATTCAGGCTGCGGTTCTGCTGGAAAAAATGGCCATTCTCGAAGACGAAATGGAAACCCGTCAAAAGGTTGCTAATCGTTATGCAGAAGGTCTGGGAGATATTGTTAAGGTAACCCGTCCGGCTGCCGGTATCCGTTCCGCATGGGCACAGTATTCGATTGAAACCGAACGCCGTGATGAGCTGAAAGCCCATCTGCAGGCGAAGGGTATTCCTTCGGTTATCTATTATGTGAAGCCGCTGCATTTGCAGACTGCTTATAAGCATTACACGGTTGCACCAGGTGGTCTGCCGGTGTCTGAAGCTCTGCCGTCACGCATTCTCAGCCTGCCGATGCATGCCTACCTCTCCGAGGAAGATCAGGAGCGCGTTATCGCTGCGATTCGTGAGTTCCACGGTAAGTAACCGGAATTTTCCGCTTTCAGTTATGATCTTAAAGGCCGGATGGAAACATTCGGCCTTTTTGCTTTTTCAGACGAGCAGCAAGTATGGCTGTAAATTAAAATATGAATTGAAAATTCATATTATGGAGTGTTAGCTGCAGATAACCCGCCGGTTTTAACCGGCAGAGACTGCAGGAGAGATTATGAATAAACCTGTATTTATTGCGCAAACGGAAGTTTCCTCCGCGCAGGCAGAAACAATTTTCGAAAATTTGATGCGTGTCTATGGCGAACATTATGCTGTGAAGCGCACAGGGAATGAAGGTATAATTCCGCTGCTGATGGGCGTGGCAAAACTCAGGCTGGAGCATGAGCGTTTTACCGTAACCGCCGAGGCTGCCAATGAAAGCGATCTGTCTTATCTGAAATTTGCCGTCGCGGAAGGTATTGTCCACCATGCGGGTGCTGAAGCTCTGAGTTTTCGCTGGGAGGGCGACGGCGCAGGCGAGGGTAGTCTGCCACCGTTTTTCCGCGAAATGAAGGTCATTGCCGTGCGCAATATTACGCCGCATATGCGCCGGATAAGATTGCAGGGCGATGATCTGGGGCGCTATGCCAGTGGCGGGCTTCATATCCGCCTGATATTACCGCCTAAACCGCCGCTCAAACCGAAATGGCCTCATCTTGGTGCCGATGGTCGTCCGGTCTGGCCGGATGGTGAGCATCGTCTGCAAAACCGTGTCTATACAATCCGGACCATTGATGTTGAGCAGGGCTGGGTTGATATTGATATGGTCGTGCATCCCAGCACGATTGAGGCACCGGGAACAGAATGGGCCATGCAGGCGCAGACCGGTGATATTATCGGTATGACCGGCCCGGGGGGCGGGGATATGCCGGCGGGGGATGATTTTATCCTGATCGGTGACGAAACCGCTTTACCTGCTATTTCCCGTATTCTGGAAAGACTGCCGGCTACGGCATCGGCCATTGTCCGTATTGAAGTGGCCGACAGTGCGGAAGAGCAGCTACTGGAAACTCAGGCACAGCTTGATCTGAAATGGTTGCATCGTAACGGCGCGGAAGCCGGTACAACAACACTGCTGATTGATGCGGTAAAACAGGCTATGCCGGTGCAAAACGAAGGCCGTCGGTTGTTCGCATGGGCAGGCTGTGAATTTGATGCTTTTAAAGCTATTCGCGGTTTCTGGCGTAAAGACTGTGGTCTGAAACGCGATGATCATATGGCGGTTGCCTATTGGCGGCGTGGGGTTGCTGACGATCATTAAAAAGCCAGAGCGTGTCGCAATGTACCCATTTAGTTGCGACATGCTTTAACGCCAGCTGCATATGGCTCTGGTTTTGGCTGTGCGATTTTAAGGAAGGCTACTGTCCGATTAATTATTGTCAGATAGTGATCTTTTTAATGCGTCCTGCCAGGCTTTTCTGTTTTGACGCTTTTGTTTTTTTTGTGCTTTTGGCCGGAGCGGCCGGTTCTGTGTCCGGTTCTTTCAGCAATGCGTGGATAGGGGAGTTTCCACCTTCCTGTGCAGCTGTTCTGGCAACCATTTCAGCCGCGAGTTCACTGATGGTTTCCCGCAACTGATTGTCCTGCTCGCTCAGTGTCCGGCTTTCATTTTCAGCGGATTTTTCGCCGGAGCGCATCGTCTTGCTATGTCGTTCGAGTTTTTCCTGCGCATCTGAAAGTTCTGAAATCAGACGATGCAGTTTTTCTTCAAGCGCCTGATTACGCTGTTTCTCGCTTTCAAGAGATGTTTTCAATGATGCCACCTGAGAAGCCAGTTCTGACTTCAAGCTGTTAAGTTGTTTCTTTTCCTGCCGCAGATCGCCTGCTTCACGCCGCAACCGGTCTGCTTCGCTTTCACGGCGGGAGACCTCTTCACGCAACGTATCACTGAGATGGCTCAGGGCTTCGTTCTGACGTTGCATCCGGCCGTTTTCGTCAAATGCCGCCTGCTGTTTCTGCTGAAGCTTCTTCATCTGCTCCTGCGCAGCGTTTAAAGTCTGCCGGTCGTCTTTCTGTTGTATTCTGGCAATTTCAAGCTCTTGCTGCAAAGGCAGAATCTTCTCAATTTCATGACGATCCGTGCTGATTTTCAGCAATGCCTGTGAGTGCTTCCCGCGGATTTCCGAGGCCTGCATTTCTGCTTTTCGGAGCGCTGCGGCATGGGATGCACGCAGCATATCCCTGTCTGCTTCAATGGCTGTCAGCGAAAGCGGCAGCTGGGCATTCATCTGTTTTTGCCACAGATAATTTGCGCGTCGCCAGAACAATGGCGCTGCCAGCAAAATCAGAAAGACTGCGCATAAAAAGCCCAGCAGGAAAACCAGTACGGATTGTATCACGATCTGCCGATCTCCGGTGCTTTCAGATTATGACATGAATGCATGAAATTTAAATCATTCAGAGTGCATTCCGGTCTGATTTAACCGGATTACTGCTCTGTCCCTTTGACTGAATGCGCATCTGATCCGGAAAATATACGGGATGCATTTGGAAAAGAGAGAATTATCCAATTCTCTCTCCGGTCATATATTTGCGATCAGAACGGGTTCCATGTCGCGCTTGGTGTCAGCTTGAGATAGCCGATATTGACGCCGAGACGGCCACCGAGACCGGTACGGATCGGTACCAGCAGAATATTGCCGCGCTTCAGAACATTAAAACCTGCACCGGCAATAATATAGGCAGAGCCTGAAACACCCGCATAGCGCCCATAGAGCATGTTCACATCATCAAGATTGTAAACCAGCATCATGACGCGCGAGCCCTGACCGCCGAAATCCCAGCCAAGGGATGGCCCTTGCCAGTAGGTCTTATGATCGCCGGCATTTTTGGTATAGAGTGTGCCTTCACCATAAGTGAGGCCGCCTACAAAGGCGCCGGAGCCTTCTTCGCCCAGAATATACCCGTTTGGCAGGCCGTAACTCTGAAATGCTTTTTCAATGGCGGAGGCAATGCCGCCTGAGGTCGAGCCAAAAAAACGGTGGCCGGAGGCAACAATTTCCTCCATGCTGAAGCCTTCATTGGCTTTGGCCTGCTGCGGTATGACGCTTATCAGAGCCAGTAATCCTATTATGACCGATGCAATATGCACGCGGAAAGAGGACAGGTTTAGGGTAGCCATAAAAAAATCCTTCTGGCTGCTTGGCTCATTCTGTCTGACGGGAACAATGAACACCCTGAACAGGTGTTGTTGTCCGCATTTCCAAACATGCACAAACTATTGCTGCACATGCTTAAATCCCTGTCCGGAGCAGCAATTCTGCTGATTGCTTTATCCGGTATGTATCTTGCCGGAACAGCAGGATACGGTGGTTTGGCGAAATGGCTGTTTGATTTTTATAGCCTTCCGCACGGATATGACCCTTATTGTAGCGTCAAAAACCTTGTCGAATTGTTTATATGAAAAATTGTCCTTTCAATGGCTTAATGAAAAAGCATTAAAGCTGTTTTTGTCCTGTTATTTGGTAATCATTAAGCCTCTTGGCGCATAATCGCGGCACAAGGATGCCATGGCGTCCTGTTATCAGTTTATGTTCCGGTGATTCGCTTTGCGATGTGACAGATTTTGCCCGCAAAGCTGAGCCGGAACTTTGTCGAAGCCTGCCGGCAGGCAGATATGAAATTTGGAGATGCAATCAATGGCCTTGCCTGTTGTTCTTTCTGCGGTTGATCTCGGCGCATTGCTGTGCAGCCGCATTTGCCATGACATTATTTCACCGGTCGGTGCGATTAATAATGGTCTGGAATTATTGGAAGAGGGCGGTGCGGATGAAGATGCAATGGCGCTGATTGCTGCCAGTGCGCGTAATGCGTCTGCCCGTCTGCAATTTGCCCGTATCGCTTTCGGCGCTGCCGGTTCTGCCGGTGTGCAGATCGATACCGGTGATGCACAGAATGTTGCCACCGCCTATATGGCGAATGAAAAGCCTGAATTTACCTGGACCGGCAACCGCGCTTTCCTGCCTAAGAATCAGGTGAAGCTGCTGTTGAACCTGATCCTGATCGGCATTTCTTCCATTCCGCGGGGCGGTAATCTGGATGTGGTGCTGGAAGATGCGGAAACCGATCCGAAAATCAGCATTAAAACACGCGGTCGTATGCTGCGCGTTCCGCCGAAATTTAAGGAATTGCACGACGGTATTATTCCGGAAGAGGCTATTGATGCGCATTCAGTGCAGCCTTACTACACATTGTTGCTGGCACAGGAAGCCGGTATGGAAATCATTATTGATGTGAGCGAAGAAGAAATCGTCTTCCGTGCGCAGAAAGCAGAAGTTGAACCGGCTTTTCAGGGCGATGTGCCTGAAGCCGATGACGGTACACTTGCCGCAGATGCCGGTACGCTGGCTGACGATTAATCAGCTCTGACTATCAGTTAAACTTGAAAGCCGCGCAGTTTTGAATTGCGCGGCTTTTTAATATTTCTGACGATGGGCAATAAAAAACCCCGCAGAAGCGGGGCTTTTTGAAACCGGAATTGCATAAGAACTTATGCGATTTCGCGGTGATCCATGCTGTCCTGATCGCGCAGCACATAGCCACGACCCCAGACAGTTTCAATATAGTTCTGGCTGCCGGAAACAGCATCGAGCTTCTTGCGCAGTTTGCAGATGAAAACGTCGATGATTTTCAGTTCCGGTTCGTCCATGCCGCCATAGAGGTGGTTAAGGAACATTTCCTTGGTGAGGGTTGTACCCTTACGCAGAGAGAGCAGCTCCAGCATCTGATATTCTTTGCCGGTGAGGTGAACGCGCTGGCCGCCGACTTCAACAGTCTTGGCATCCAGATTAACGATCAGATCGCCGGTGGTGATCACGGACTGTGCATGGCCTTTCGAGCGACGAACGATTGCGTGAATACGGGCAATCAGCTCATCTTTATGGAAAGGTTTGGTCATATAGTCGTCAGCGCCGAAACCGAGGCCGCGAACCTTATCTTCAATGCCAGCCATACCGGACAGGATGAGGATAGGGGTTTTTACCTTGGACAGTCGCAATGTGCGCAGCACTTCATAACCTGACATATCCGGCAAGTTAAGATCGAGCAGAATGATATCATAGTCATAGAGCTTACCCAGATCGATGCCTTCTTCGCCCAGATCTGTCGTATAAACATTGAAGCTCTCTGACTTGAGCATCAACTCGATGCTTTGTGCGATTGCACTATCGTCTTCAATCAAAAGAACGCGCATCTTCAGAATCCTTTTTTCCGCCGCTTAACCTGATCCAGCAGTTAATTGCCTAACAGCACTCGCTTTGAACCAAGTCTGCCACTGAATGGTTAACAAAATATGATTCTCATTGGCAATAGTAAATATGAGTCTTATAGAATTTTCAGTTAACTAATTGAATTTACAGGATAATCACTTGAAAAATTTCTTAACAAATTAGTTTAAGAAATAGTTATAAGTGACTCATTGGATTCAAAGTTTTAATGTTGCTGAAAAAACACAGTTAATTTACCTAGCCTTAAGTCCTAACGGCTATGATTAACGCTGTACGTAAAGGAATGGTTACCAAAAGCCCGAAATCTTAATTTTTTGTTTCGAAATTAAGTGATTTCTTTGCGTAGAGGGTGGTCGCAGGCAGCAAGTGTTTAAAAATTGCCTGGGAACTTGGTGTTCAAGGAGTAATGCGTATGAAGCCACGTGAGAGTCTTGTCCGGCTGAAACTGTTTCAGGTTAAAGAAAAACGCCGGCAAATTGGTCAGCTGGACCTGATGATGGGCGAGTTTGAGCGGATGGCTGGTGAGCTTGATGCGCAAATCCAGTCTGAAGAGCGTAAAGCAGGGATTACGGATATCACGCATTTTGCTTATCCGACCTTTGCCAAAGCTGCCCGACAACGCCGTGACAATCTTTTTGATTCGATCCGCGACCTGACCGCCCAGAAAGAAGCCGCCGAAGCCGAGCTTCTGGAAGCCGAAGCCGATCTCTCCCGCGCCGAAGCACTGGAAACCCGTGATGGCAAGCTCAAAGAGATTGAAGAGGCCCCAGTCTACGATCGTCGTGTCATGATCGGCTGATATTTCGGTCTGGATTTCGGCTCTGATGGCCTGCAAATGGCAACTTTCTCCGCTTCCGATGCTCACGTACTATCAGTACGCTGTGCTTCGGTGCTCGAAAATCACCATTTTCGTCACATCATAGCCAAAATCTAAACCAGTTCTGCTTCGTCGAGCCGCTCTGATATTATTGGAGCGTGATTACAGGCCTATTAATGCATAATTCCTTAAACCCAGCGGTCTAAGGAATTATGCATTTTTTTGTTTCCGGATATGGATGTTGGTGAAGGCGAGGGGGCTGAGATGAGACGGTACGATTTAAGCCCCTGAAAACAAAGAAAGCCGGAGAGCAGAACTCTCCGGCTTGATCTGTAGAATGCGCCGCGTACGGCATATCCTTATTTTGTTTTCATCTGCCCTTAAAAGAGGGGAGATGAATTTAGTGTCTGTATTGTTGAATGCGTGTTGTCCGCAAACCGGCGAGACCATGCTCGTCGATGGACAACTGCCAAGACAGAAACTCTTCGACTGTCAGCGTATAACGCTGACAGGCTTCCTCAAGACTGAGGAGGCCGCCGCGTACAGCGGCAACAACTTCAGCCTTGCGGCGGATAACCCAGCGCCGTGTATTCGACGGCGGAAGATCTGCAACGGTGAGCGGACTTCCATCCGGACCGATGACGTACTTTACTCGTGGTCTTACCAGATCGGTCATTGTACTCTCTACACAACACTCAAGGACCTAATCACGCTTCACGATAGCGTCACAGCTTTAAAAAAGAGCTAAGCACTCGGTAAGGCTCTGGTAATAAATAATAATTTTCATTAAAGATTATGTAGAAAGAGCTTGAAAACGCCATATTTAAGCCGTTTTGAGGCTTTTTTACTCGTTTTCGGCTCAAAATATTTTATTAAAAAATCTCCTTTGCCCTGCGGCATCTTGGCAAGGCGGGTCACAATGGCCTATATAAGGGGAGAATTTGAAGCAAGATATCGGGTTTTTACCCCGGATATGGACCTAATCATGAAACTGAACAGCCTCGATTTGCCGGGAAAGCCGGAAGATACGCGCATTGTTGTTGCAATGTCAGGGGGCGTTGATTCTTCGGTTGTTGCCGGTATTCTCAAGCGCGAAGGCTATGATGTTGTTGGTGTAACCCTTCAGCTCTATGATCATGGCGCTGCCGTACACCGCGCCGGTTCCTGCTGTGCAGGACAGGACATTGAAGATGCTCGCCGCGTTTCCGAAAGCCTGGGTATCCCGCATTATGTTTTGGATTATGAAGCACGCTTCCGCGAAGCCGTGATCAATCCTTTTGCCAACAGCTATGTGAGCGGTGAAACACCGATCCCGTGTGTTGCCTGTAACCAGACAGTAAAATTTGCTGATTTGCTGGCCACAGCGCGTGATCTGGGTGCGGCAGCACTTGCGACAGGTCACTATATCCGCAGCGGTACAAACGGCGCTCACCGCGCTCTATTCCGCCCTGTTGATGCGGATCGCGATCAGAGCTACTTCCTTTTCGCCACCACGCAGGAGCAGATTGATTATCTGCGCTTCCCGCTTGGTAATCTGCCAAAAGCGCAGGTTCGTGAAATGGCTGAGGAAATGGGTCTGACTGTTGCGAAGAAGCAGGACAGTCAGGACATTTGCTTTGTTCCGCAGGGCAAATATTCCGATATTATTTCCCGTTTGAAGCCGGAAGCGGCGACACGCGGTCATATCGTGCATATTGACGGCCGTGTGCTGGGCGATCATGACGGTATTGTTCATTATACAGTTGGTCAGCGTCGCGGTATTGGTATTGCCACCGGTGAACCTCTTTATGTTGTGCATCTGGATGCTGTCCATGCGCGTGTTATCGTCGGCCCGCGTGAAGCGCTGGAAACACACAAAGTGTTTCTGCGTGATATGAACTGGCTGGGAGATGGTCCGCTTGCTGATCTGCCTGCGGAAGGTATGGAAGTCTTTGCCAAAGTGCGTTCAACACGTCCGCCAAAGCCTGCCGTGCTGCACCATGCGGACGGACAGACCTGGGTTGAGCTGATCGATGGTGAAAGCGGTATCGCTCCGGGACAGGCTTGTGTGCTCTATTCTGATGACAGCAATACGGCACGCGTATTCGGCGGCGGTTTCATTGCCCGTTCTGAACGCGCTCCGGAAGCAGAAAAAATGCTGCGTGAGCTGACTGGTAATGGCGCAGAAACGACATCCGGTTCGGTGTCTGCAGCTTAATCTGTGTGATTATTCCTGAAGATTGAGAATTGTAATCCGGGGTGAACAAATGAATGATACATTTGTTTGCTCCGGATTATTTATGTGCTAAGATTTTTTTCAGAAAATATAAGCTTGTAAAATTGATTTCTGCTTTTATTAGAGACTCTTGTGCTCGATATAGTGTGTCAGATGAATATTTCATCTTTGTCTGGTGCGATTAATTGAAAAAATCCAGAAAATATATTGCAATAGATTAACAGCCAGAAGCTGAAACAGATATTTCCGAGATTGATACTGTTCATCAATAAAATTGAGTTTAGATTCTCACTCTGAAAAGAGCGTTGATATTCATATGTTTAATATTTTGTTGAACTAATAATTTAGAGTTTTATAATTCTATTTAAGGTTGTATATATCTGGCTGACTATTCGGTAAAGTGACCAGCTTGCTTTTGATTATGTGAAGCAGATCGTTCGAGATTTCATTGTTTAATCAAAATATGCGCGGCTAAGGCATGATAATGCGATGCCTGAAGCTGTTGCAACATTCAGGCTGTCAAACCGGCGGGACATAGGGATACGGGCGCTTTGCAAAGAGGTAAGCAAATGCTGTGGCAGGCCTTCCCCCTCAGTGCCCAGCAAAAGCGCTGTTCGTCCTTTTACAGGCAGATCATAAAGCGATTGGGGGCTTTGCGGTGATAGTGCGATGAGGTTGATACCTGCTTCGGCAACGGTTTTTACAATATCGTCGATATTACCGTTATGGACATAGGGAACCTGTAGTGTTGCACCGACAGAAACGCGGATTGCTTTCCGGTAAAGCGGGTCGCAGCATGTTTCATCCAGCATGACGCAATTGGCCTCAAAGGCCGCCGCATTACGAAAAATTGACCCGATATTGTCATGATTGGATATGCCGCAGAGTATCAGGATAAGGGCATTCTCAGGTAAAATCTCTATAAAATTCTGAATATTATGAAGGCTTTTTCTTTTCCCGACAGCGAGAATACCCCGGTGAACATTGAAACCCGCAATCTGATCCATATCGGATGGCGAGACTACATAAACAGGGACATGCTCCGGAACCAGAGGTAAAATATCCTGAAGACCGGCTAGTTTGTTCTCGGTAATAAGAAGAGATTCAGCTTCGAACTGAGACGAGTTCAGCAGAACACGTAAAACGACCTTGCCTTCTGCAATGAAGCGGGCTTCACGCCCTGTAAGGTCTTTTTCTTTAATATTGAGATAAGCGCCGAGGCGCTTATCTGCTAAGTCATTAATAAATATGACGGAATTATCTTTATTCTGATTATTCATCAGTTCCGTTTAAGCAAAAGCTTCCCGTCTTTTCTCGCTTCGTGCCAGATACAGACTCCCTAATGTTGAAAGCACCAGCTCAATATGCGGTGATGAAACAACATAGTAGATTGTCTGGGCGTCGCGTCTTGTAGATACAAGATTAAGCGCGCGCAGTTTTGCAAGGTGCTGAGATAATGCAGATTGGCTGAGGTCGATTGCTTTAGCAAGACTTCCCACAGACATTTCATTATGCAACAGCTTGCAAAGGATCAGCAGCCTTTTATTATTAGCCAGAGCCGAAAGAAAATCGGCAGCCTGATCCGCGTTATCGACAAGATTTGCGTAGATATTATCATGTTTCATGTGCAGTCCTACCCCCGTATGACAGCAATTTTGATAGTGCGCTTATAAGAAAGAAATCAGCGCACTATTACAACTACCAATAGAATTGATATTTGCAAGAATTATTTTAAAACGTACAGAATAATTACTCTTTAAGTGAGTGATAAATTGATTTGAAATTAATTAACCTATTCCATATTTAGCAATTTCTAAAATATTAAAAATGTCATTTTAAACTAAAATATTAATAACAAATATTGGTGATTTTTCTAAGAAATAACCGTTGAGTTTCAAAGTGTATGAGAAGGCTTTGTGATAAGTACACATTTTTGTGATTTCATGAATTCAGAGTATTGATAGAGAAAAAATCAAGTCGAAGGTAACAGCGGTCAGACGGAGCTCAATCAGATTGAGCTCGTCTTATCATTTGCAAATGATCTTTTTAGTCGCAAATGTCGCATCCGGGATATTGGGAAAGCCACTGATATTTATTGCGGCAGCACAATATCTTCAGCCTTTAAATGGAAAGCTTTCCCGAAACCGCCGTTGAGACCGGCACTTTCCACATTGAGGCGGAAAATAACAAAATCGCCGAGATCAATATAGAGTTTAACTTTAGGGCGCTTTTCAAGAAACAAATCCCGCAGGCGCTGGTATCCCTCCTGACCGCGCATGAACTTCTCTGCTGAACAGGCAAGAGTAATTCGCGGATGAACCAGCGGATCACCTTTATCAGCAGGCTCGCCAAGCAGCAGAGAGCAGACGGCATTGGCGTCAAGAGCCGGCGTATGGGTGGCAAGTCCGGATGCCAGAAGCAGGGGGGTGTTGTCCGTATCGGTGGTGATTGCAACGCGCGTTACGCTCGGACGACCGGTAGCCGGATCAAGCACTGCAAGTGAGCCATAAGTTGCATTTGTAATCAGCTGCACCGCGAGCACACGTGCTTCATCGGTTGTCTGCTGGATAACATCTTTCTTTTCACTCATAATCCTGCCTCATTTTCTGTGTCTTGTCCTGATCTATCAATGGCTTGCGTAACGTCTGGTACTGTTCCGATTCTGACAGAAGCCGGCGCAAACAGGCTGATTATTATCAGCAAACCACAAAAAAATCCTGTGTGCTTTATGAAATTGAAACGGTTGAAAAGCCGAAATTTCCATTAAAAATCAAATATATATTTTTTCCGCCTAATTATGTAGCAGAATTATTTTTTCTGCGCCGTTGACCAAGACGTAAATTCAACTTGCCTTTTTGCCGCGCAAAATGCTTCTTTACGCCTCAGACTGCGACGTGGGGCGTTGCAGCTTGTTATCGGGTGGAGGCCTATAATGAAATTTCACACTAAACTTCTTGCTGCGACTGCGCTGACCGCTGCCATGATGGCGGGTTTTTCCGGCGCTGCATCCGCAAAGACGCTGGTATATTGCTCGCCGGCATCGCCGGAGGGGTTTGATCCGGCACCTTATACAGGTGGTGATACTTTTGATGCGTCTGCGCATCCGGTTTATAACCGTCTGGTTGAATTTGAGAACGGTACAACTGTTGTTGAGCCAGGTCTCGCTGAGAAATGGGAAGTGTCCGAAGATGGTCTGGAATATACATTCCATCTGCGTAAAGGCGTAAAATTCCAGACAACGGATTATTTTACACCAACCCGCGATTTCAATGCTGATGACGTTTTGTTCTCATTCGACCGTCAGCGCAACAAAGACAATTCCTGGCACCAGTATACTGCCGGTATTTCCTACGAATATTTCGACAGTATGGAAATGGGCACGCTGATCAAGGATATCGTCAAAGTTGATGATAATACCGTTAAGTTCGTGCTGACACGTCCTGAAGCACCATTCCTTGCCAATATTGCGATGCCTTTCGTATCCATTATGTCGAAAGAATATGCAGACAAGCTGGAAGCAGAAGGTAAAAGAGAAAACCTCAACCAGTTCCCGGTCGGAACAGGTGCGTTTACTTTTGTAGCCTATCAGAAAGATGCGGTTATCCGCTTTAAAGCGAACCCTGATTACTGGGCTGAAAAACAGAAAATCGACGATCTGGTTTTCGCGATCACAACCGATGCCGCAGTTCGTGCGCAGAAGCTGAAAGCCGGCGAATGCCATCTGATGTCTTATCCGGCTCCGGCAGATATCAAAGGTTTGCAGGCTGACAGCAATCTGAAGGTTGACGAACAGGCCGGTCTGAATATTGCATATTTTGCATATAATACCCTTGTTGCGCCTTTCGATAAGCCGGAAGTACGTAAGGCACTCAATCAGGCTGTAAACAAGCAGGCGATTATTGAGGCCGTGTTCCAGGGTTCCGGTCAGGTTGCCAAAAACCCGATCCCGCCGACAATGTGGGGTTACAATAACGCGATTGAAGACGACAAATATGATCCTGAAGCCTCGAAAAAGGCTCTGGAAGCGGCCGGCGTAAAAGATCTGAAGATGAAGCTTTGGGCGATGCCTGTAAGCCGTCCTTATATGCCGAATGCACGTCGTACTGCTGAGCTGATGCAGGCCGATCTGGCCAAAGTCGGTGTAACAGCTGAGATCGTTTCGATGGAATGGGGTGAATATCTCAAGAAGTCCGGCGAAAAAGATCGTGACGGCGCAGTTATTCTCGGCTGGACCGGTGATAATGGTGATCCGGATAACTTCCTCGGCGTTCTGCTCGGCTGTTCCGGTGTTGGCAGCAACAACCGTGCACAATGGTGCTACCAGCCATTTGAAGATCTGATCCAGAAGGCGAAAGTCACTTCCGATCAGGCAGAGCGCGTTAAGCTCTACGAACAGGCACAGGTAATTTTCAAGGAGCAGGCTCCTTGGAACACACTGGCACATTCCACAGTTTATGTGCCGATGTCTGCCAAAGTTACGGGCTTTAAGATGAGCCCGCTCGGTGATTACCGTTTCGACGGTGTTGATATTTCCGAGTAATTCTTAAAAGGAGAATGACCGGGCGCTGGATGAAATATTTCAGCGCCCGGTCTTGCTATATTCATGATACGATTCATTTTAAGCAAAATTGCCTATCTGATACCGACATTTTTCGGCATCACTATTCTTGCTTTTGGCTTCGTACGCGTTTTGCCGGGTGATCCGGTCCTGCTGATGGCAGGTGAGCGCGGCGTATCGCCGGAGCGACATGCGGAGCTGATGAAGCAGTTCGGTTTTGACAAGCCGATGTGGCAGCAATATCTGGATTATATCTGGAATTTGCTACACGGCGATTTCGGCATGTCCATGGTTACCAAAAAACCGGTTATTACCGAGTTTTTCACGCTTTTTCCGGCGACAGTCGAACTGGCGCTGTGTGCTATTGTGCTCGCGGTTCTGATCGGTATTCCTGCCGGTGTTTTCGCGGCGGTTAAGCGCGGTTCGTGGTTTGATCAGACATCAATGGGCGTAGCGCTGGTCGGCTATTCCATGCCGATTTTCTGGTGGGGCCTGCTGCTTATCATCCTGTTTTCGGGTATTTTACAGTGGACACCGGTTTCCGGCCGTATTTCACTGATGTATTTTTTCCCGCCGGTTACCGGTTTTATGCTGATTGACAGTCTGCTTTCGGGACAGAAGGGGGCTTTTACCTCTGCGCTTTCGCATCTGATCCTGCCGACAGTCGTATTGGCAACAATTCCGATGGCGGTTATTGCACGTCAGACCCGCTCGGCTATGCTTGAAGTATTGGGTGAGGATTATGTCCGCACAGCACGCGCTAAAGGCCTTGGCCAGCGTCGTGTTATCGGACTGCATGCTCTGCGCAATGCGCTTATTCCGGTTATTACCACAATCGGTTTGCAGGTCGGCGTTTTGCTTGGCGGTGCTATTCTGACTGAAACTATTTTCTCCTGGCCGGGGATCGGCAAATGGATGATCGACAGTATTTTCCGTCGTGACTATCCATCTGTTCAGGGCGGTTTGCTTCTGATCGCCATCCTTGTGATGGTCGTTAATCTGGCTGTTGATTTGCTTTACGGCTTAATCAACCCGCGCATCCGGCATAAGTGAGGCTTCCAATGAGTAATTCTACTGTACCAATGGAAAAGTCAGTTGATGTGTCTTTGCGACGCCAGCTTGCCGATTTCTGGTATTATTTCAGCGTTAACCGCGGTGCGGTTCTCGGCCTGATCGTCTTCGTAGCGCTGGTTCTGGTGGCTGTTCTGGCACCTTTGCTGGCTCCCCATGATCCGACACAGCAATATCGCGATGCATTGCTAACCCCGCCGGCCTGGCAGGAAGGCGGTAAAGCCGCATTTCTGCTCGGTACCGATGCGGTTGGCCGCGATGTTCTGTCCCGTCTGATTTACGGTTCACAATATTCGCTGTTTATCGGTCTTGTTGTGGTCGTGCTTTCGCTGATTTCCGGTGTGACCGTTGGTCTGATCGCCGGTTTCTTCGGTGGCGTGGTTGATACAATCATCATGCGTGTGATGGATATCATCCTATCCTTCCCGTCGCTTATTCTGGCGTTGGTTTTGGTCGCAATTCTCGGACCTGGTCTGATGAATGCGATGATCGCTATCGCGCTGGTTTTGCAGCCGCATTTTGCGCGTCTGACCCGTGCAGCCGTGATGGCAGAAAAGAACCGTGAATATGTGGTTGCAGCCCGTCTGGCCGGTGCCAGCCGTCTGCGTCTGATGTTCAAAACCATTCTGCCAAATTGCATGGCACCGCTGATCGTGCAGGGTACTTTGTCCTTCTCCAATGCGATCCTTGATGCTGCTGCTCTGGGCTTTCTTGGCATGGGTGCACAGCCGCCGACACCGGAATGGGGTACAATGCTTGCTGAAGCGCGTGAGTTTATCACCCGTGCATGGTGGGTTGTTACATTCCCGGGGCTTGCCATTCTGATTACGGTTCTCGCGATCAATCTGGTTGGCGACGGTCTGCGCGATGCGCTTGATCCAAAACTGAAGAGGAGCTGATAAATGGCTCTTTTAGAAATCAAAAACCTGACAGTTGCCTTTGACACGTCAACAGGTGCTTTCAAGGCCGTGGACGGCATCGATATTTCTGTCGATGCCGGTGAGGTTCTGGCCATCGTCGGTGAATCCGGTTCGGGCAAATCCGTTGGTATGCTGGCGGTGATGGGATTGTTGCCGAAGACTGCAACAGTCACTGCGGATAAAATGCTGTTTGACGGCCGTGATCTGCTCAATATGAGTGAGAAAGAGCGCCGGACAATTATCGGTCGTGAAATCTCGATGATTTTTCAGGAGCCGATTGCCAGCCTTAACCCGTGCTTCACCGTTGGTTTCCAGCTTGAGGAAGTTCTGCGTTTCCATCTGAATATGGGTAAAGCGCAGCGCCGTGCCCGTGCGATTGAGCTTCTGCAACTGGTGGGCATTCGTGATGCCGCCGACCGTCTGGGCAGCTATCCGCATCAGATGTCCGGTGGTCAGTGCCAGCGCGTGATGATTGCCATTGCGATTGCCTGCAACCCGAAACTACTGATTGCGGATGAACCGACAACTGCGCTTGATGTGACCATTCAGAAGCAGATCCTTGATCTGTTGATGCGTTTGCAGGAAGAGCACGGTATGGGGCTGATTATGATTACCCATGATATGGGGGTTGTTGCAGAAACCGCAGACCGCGTTATCGTGCAGTATAAAGGTCATAAAATGGAAGATGCGGATGTGCTCTCATTGTTTGAGAATCCGCAGAATCCTTATACCAAAGCGCTGCTTTCAGCTCTGCCGGAAAATGCAACCGGTGACCGCTTGCCAACGGTTTCGGATTTTGTTTTGCAGAATGCCGCATCGTCAGGAGCTGCCCAATGAGTGAGATCGTTCTTGAAGCCCGTAATATCGTGCGGGATTATCACACCGGCGGCGGTTTGTTTTCCAAGGCGAAAACTGTCCATGCTGTGAAAAATGTCAGCTTCTCGGTCGAGAAGGGCAAGACATTGGCTATCGTTGGTGAAAGCGGTTGCGGCAAGTCAACACTTGCCCGCATTCTGACTCTGATTGACCCGCAGACATCCGGCGAATTGCTGATTGACGGTCATCCGGTGAATATTGCTACCGATGGTCTGACTCATGAAATGCGCCAGCGTGTGCAGATCGTGTTTCAGAACCCGTATGGTTCGCTCAATCCGCGTCAGAAAATCGGTGATGTGCTTGCAGAACCACTGCTGCTGAACACCAATATGACAGCGAAAGAGCGTCAGGAAAAAGCGATGCAGATGTTGCTCAAAGTCGGTCTTGGCCGTGAGCACTTCAATCGCTATCCGCATATGTTCTCGGGCGGTCAGCGCCAGCGTATTGCGATTGCCCGTGCTTTGATGCTCAGCCCGCGCCTTCTGGTGCTGGATGAGCCGGTCTCGGCGCTCGATCTCTCTGTACAAGCGCAGGTGCTTAATCTTCTTGCTGATCTGCAAGAAGAGTTTGAACTGACCTATGTTTTCATCAGCCATGATTTGTCTGTGGTGCGCTATATCGCCGATGAGGTGATGGTGATGTATTACGGTGAGGTTGTTGAATATGGTACACGTGACGAGGTGTTTAACCATCCGCGTCATGACTATACGAAGAAACTGTTCTCGGCCACTCCGCGTTCGGATATCGAAAGTATTCGTCAGCGTGTGACTGAACGTGCGAAAAAGCGTTCAGCAGCTTAAACCTTGATTACAGTGATAATAAAAACGCCGCGCTGATCTTTCAGCGCGGCGTTTTGTTTGCAGGTTTAAAATTATCTTCGGTGGCGGGTGAGGCTGCGCACCACATCATCGGCAGAAATTTTGCCGACAATCGCACCATTATGCACAACGCCGACGTCGCCATTATTGCGCACCATCGCCTGCATAATATCCTGAATAGCGGTTTCCGGTTTTGCCGTTGCCGCAAAAGGGCGTGGCGGGGCGCTGCGGTCAAGCGGAGACATGATATCGGCAGCGAGCAGCACACCCAGCGGGTTCATATTCGCCACAAAATCAGCCACATAATCATCGGCCGGATTAAGCAAAATATCCTGCCCGCTTCCGCATTGAATAATGCGGCCGCCTTCCATGATCGCGATGCGGTTGCCGAGTTTCATTGCCTCATCCAGATCATGGCTGACAAAGACAATGGTTTTCTTCAGGTGGTCCTGCAAATGCAGCAACTCATCCTGTAAGCGTGCACGGATCAGCGGATCGAGCGCGGAGAAGGGCTCATCCATTAGCAGGATTGGTGCGCCGGTTGCAAAGGCGCGGGCAAGACCGACACGTTGCTGCATACCGCCGGATAATTCACCGACCTTACGTTTTGCCCAATCCTGCAATCCGACCAGTTCCAGCTGGTTCTGTACCGCTTCCTTGCGCGCCTGTTTGCTTAAGCCCGCAATTTCAAGGCCGAAGCCGACATTGTCTTCAACCGTACGCCATGGCAACAGGCCGAATTGCTGAAACACCATGGACACCACATGGGTGCGCAGAGCGCGTAATTGTGCAGTGCCGGCTGCTGTTACATTGATTTCGGCACCCTGATTATAAACGGTAACACACCCGCGACTGATCGGGTTGAGGCGGTTAATCGCGCGCAAAAGCGTGGATTTTCCGGAGCCGGACAATCCCATCAGGACGAGCAGCTCACCCTCGCGGATATCGAGGGAGCAATTATGCACGCCGAGAATATGGCCGGTTTCTGCCTGAATTTCCGAGCGGGTAAAGCCCTGATCGGCAAGATCCAGCGCCTTGTCCGTTTTATTGCCGAAAACAATACTGATATTCTGAAGACTGATAGAGGCCATGATTATTTTTCCCTGCCCGGACGGAAAATGCGGTCGAGGATGATGGCGACAACCACAATCACCAGTCCTGCTTCAAAACCGAGCGCGGTATTGACCGAGTTAAGGGCACGCACAACCGGTACGCCGAGTCCGTTAGCGCCGACAAGCGCTGCAATCACAACCATCGACAAAGACAGCATGATGGTTTGGGTAAGACCAGCCAGAATTTGCGGCATGGCATAAGGCAGTTCAATCTTCCAGAGCAGCTGGCGACGCGAAGCGCCGAAAGCCTCTCCGGCTTCTCTCAGATGCTCCGGCGTTGAGGAAATACCGAGATGGGTGAGGCGGACAGGGGCGGGCAGCACAAAAATGGCTGTTGCCAGCAGACCCGGCACCATACCGATACCGAAAAATACAATCGCCGGAATGAGATAAACAAAGGTCGGCAATGTCTGCATCAGATCAAGGATCGGGCGCACCACCGCATAGAGTTTGGGCCGGTGTGCCGTTGCAATGCCTAATGGTACGCCAAGCGCCATACAGATGAAACAGGCCGACAGAACCAGTGTCAGGGTTTCCAGCGTCTGATCCCAATAACCCTGATTGAGGATGAATAAAAACCCGATAATCGTCAGAATGACAGTCGAGACTTTTCTTTGCAGCCCCCATGCGATTGCTGCAAAAATGGCAATCAGGATAAAGGGATGCGGAAATTTGAGCGCGGCCAGTAAACCGTCAATCAATGTCTGCATGATGGCGGCAATACCATCAAACAGCCAGCTCAGATTTTCAGTTAACCAGGTGACAGTATTTTTCGCTGTACGCCCGACGGGAATTTTTTGTGATGTCAGCCAGTCCAAAAGTCAGGTCCCCGTTTTCCTGTCAGTATATTTTTCAATCGGGTTTGGTTTGTGAAAACCATGAATAGTCGCACCGGTAAATCTGCTGCCCGTATGATACCGGCAGCAGATTGTCTGTTTACCGGTCAGAGACCGAAAGTTTGTTTGACAGCTGCAAGGCCGTCTTTACCATCAAAAGTGGTAACGTCTTTCAGCCACGCGTTAAGTGCATCCGGATTAGCTTTGATCCATGCCGCTGCTGCTTTGGCCGGATCTTCACCATCATCCAGAATTTTACCCATGATCTGGTTTTCCATTTCAAGGGTGAATTCTTGGTTGCTCAGAAACTTTCCGACATTCGGACATTGTTCTGTGTAGCCGTTCCAGATATTGGTCTCGACTTTCGCGCCACCGAGATTAGGGCCGAAAAAGTCGTCGCCGCCCTCCAGATAACGCATTTCAAAACGGGAATTCATCGGATGTGGTTCCCAGCCGAGGAACACAACCGGCTTCTTGGCTTTAATATCTTTGGCAACCTGCGCCAGCATACCCTGCTCGGAAGACTCTGCCAGTTCAAAGCCCTTCAGATCAAAAGCACCTTTGGAAATCATGTCGAGGATCAGGCGGTTGCCGTCATTGCCCGGTTCAATACCGTAAATTTTATTGCCAAGCTGATCTTTGAATTTTGCGATATCGGCAAAGCTTTTCAGACCTTCATCATAGGCGAAAGCAGGCACTGCCAATGTGTATTTCGCGCCGGTCAGATTGGTGCGCAGGGTGATGACGGTCTTGTCATCAAGATATGGCTGGAGATCAGCAGCCATGGACGGGTTCCAGAAACCGAGGAACACGTCGATATCTTTTTTGCTGAGCGAAGCATAGGTCACCGGCACAGACAGAATTTTAATGTCTGTTTTATAGCCAAGACCTTTGAGAATTTCTGTGGCAACGGCTGTGGTCGAGGTAATATCTGTCCAGCCGACATCAGAGAAGCGGATTGTGGAACAGGCTTCAGGTTCTGCCGCCCATGCACTGCCGGCACTGCCCGCCATTAATGCGGCACAGGTGAGTGCCAGCACGGATTTGCGGCTTTTAGCGAAGGACAGGTTGGCAGGGTACAGATGTTTCACTGGCAGAAAACGCATGAATATCTCCATCGACGGGATTATATTTATTTATAGCAGAGCATTTCCGCTTCCCCGAAACTGCTCTGTTGTTTGTTCTTATGCAGTTTGATCAGAAAACCGCAGCACTGTTTTGCGCGACATGTCCCGGTCCCAAATCTAAACAAGCATCAAAGTCCGGAGTCTTCAAGCAGTTTTGTGATCATGGAATCCGCAAACACGACAATTAACGTCGGAATGAGGCAGGCTAAAAATAATATGCAGTAATTTCAAGGCTAAAGCTGAAAATTAAATTCAGACTCACCGGTTGAACCTGCGCTGTTGCGGTTTATATCAAAGTCGTAATGACATTGTTTCTCTGTAAAGCGCCGGGTTTCTCTGTAAGGCGCCGGTGCCGGACATACTGGTGCCGCTTGTGCCTGTTTCAGGTAAGACGTGCTGAGCAGGTTGTATCGGATTGAATGATTGCTGTTTAAAAAATCCGGCGCTGTTGCGTATTTCTTTGAAACTATGCAAGGGTTTACAGGAAAATACCTTTCGGGCTGCGTTCTGTTCAGGACGTGGGGCAAGAGCTGACACAAAGGACAAGATCGTGACGGTCATCGGAAATATCTTTGCTTTTATAGGGCGTATGATTGCAGCACTTGTGCGGCTGATCGCAGTGCCTTTCGGCGCGTTGTGGCGCGTTTTTCAGAGCCTCAGCGTCTTGTGGAAAACCCTTATCGCCGTAGCCGTTATCGGTTGGGCGGGCCTGTATGGTTATTTCGTAGTGCAGACACAGGTCTGGACGAATTTTGATCCGGATTATCCTGCAAAATATGCCTATCAAAGTGCTGTCACACCCGGTGAAATTGTCGAGCCGTCAAAAGCGCTTACATCACCGTCAGCCCCATCACCATCATCGGCAGAAAGCACATCGCCTGCTGATCCGACGGCACTGCCAGCGGAAGGTGCCGCTGGGAATAATGATAGCACGACAAATAATGCAGCGCCTTCGACTGAGCCAGCCAGCCAGCAACCTGCGCCGCAAATGGCTTTATCGCAACCAGCAGGGGCGCGGGTTTGTGCACCATCGGCTCTGGCTGAAGTGACCGCTGAACTGACCGATTTCAATGTGAACCAGAATGCATGGGTCTCTTCCATGCTGTTCTATAAAACAGGTTTCTTCGGGCTGGATTGGGACCGGACACCGTTTCTGGATAATAAAGCCTCGTTCCAGCGCGGTGTGCATTCGGCAGTACGCCGCACAACGATTGAACTGGTGGATTCTCTCGGCCGCCTGCGCGGCACGTCGCAGATTGATAATGATCTGCAAAAAGCCCGCGGTAATATGCAGTTCCGTGAGGATACATGGTATTTCGGCTTAAGCCCGTTTGGCCCGAAAACACCGACACCAAGCTATTATCGTTCCGCTATTAAAGAGCTGCGTGCTTTCAATGCGCGTCTTGAAAAATGCGAGGCAACTTTCGATGCCCGTGCGGACAATCTGATCCAGTATGTGGATCGTATTGCCAGCGATCTCGGCTCGACATCTGCCATTCTGAAAGACCGTTCTGATAATTATCATGCAGGCTGGTTTGATACCCGTGCCGATGACCGGTTCTGGTTCGCCTATGGTCAGCTCTACGCTTATTACGGACTGATCCGCGCAACGCATTCTGACTTTAAAGCTGTGTTGGCTGAGAAGCATCTCGATGGTTTGTGGGATACAATGGAGCAACAATTACGCTCGGCACTGGATATGCAGCCAACCATCGTTTCCAATGGCCGTCAGGATGCATGGTTCACGCCGTCCCATCTGACGACGATGGGTTTCCACATTCTGCGCGTACGCTCCAATCTGGTGGATATCCGTCAGGTTCTGGAACGCTGATTGCCGCAATTGTTAATGTTTTAAATTGCTCTGCCGCGTGTTAGAGCGGTTCCTGTTTAAGGGAACCGCTCTATTTATTTCTTTGTCGCATTATCCTACGCAAAACCGTTTCACACTTTTGCTGGAAATGCTCTATAGCGCGGCAGAGTTTTTTTACGTGAGATAGAATTATGGAATTACCGGCAGCATTGAGACAGGCTGTAGATGCGCAGTTGCAAGGCGTGGCGCTGGCGGATCTGCAGCGGGCTTCCGGCATCCTCAGCCGTCGTTACCGTGCCGAGACGCGCGATGGAAAATGGCATCTATCCGACGAACTGGCAGCACATGCCTATCTGGCTGCGCGTTTGCCTGCGACTTTTGCCGCTGTGACCTCTGCTTTGCAACAAGCGGCTGATATCAGCCCTGAATTTGCCCCGCGCAGTCATCTGGATATTGGTGCAGGACCCGGAACCGCATTATGGGCGGCATCTGTCGTCTGGCAGGAGATTGAAACATCGCTTCTTCTGGAAGGCAGCAATGCAATCCGCGCTGTGGGCGAGAAGCTTTCCGCTCATGCGCCGGTGGCCGATGTGCAATGGCGTGCTGCCGATGTGACAACGGGGCTGAAAGACGCCAAAGCTGCAGAACTTGTGACACTGGCCTATGTGCTGGATGAACTGAATGAGCCTGCACGGCAACAGTTGATTGTGCAATTATGGAACCTGACGGAAGGTATGTTTGTGATTGTGGAGCCCGGAACACCGGCAGGCTGGCAGCGCATTCTCGATGCCAGAGCACAATTGCAGGCTCTGGGCGGGCATCTCGCAGCGCCTTGCACCCATAGTCAGGCTTGCGCTGTGCAGACACCGGACTGGTGTCATTTCTCCCGCCGCGTGGCGCGTTCCAAAATCCACCGTCTGACCAAAGAGGCAGATGTGCCTTGGGAGGATGAAAAGTTTAGTTATCTGGCTGTCAGCCGTCAGCCGGTATCCCTTTCAGGTCAGCGGGTGCTGATGCAGCCGAAAACCGGTGGCGGGAAAGTTATTGCTAAACTATGCAGCGATGACGGACAGGTTGCAGAACATCTGATTACCAAACGGGACAAAGCCTTGTTTGCGCAGGCGCGTCGCGCCGGCTGGGGTGATCTGATCGGTGCGGAATAAGATTTGAGATACAAAAAAGCCCGCTTTTCAGCGGGCTTTTTTAATGACTCATATCAGAAGCGGTAAGTGATACCGGTACCGATCAGCCATGGGTCAAGTTTGGCTTTGCCGCTCATCTGAGCGCCGCCAACGGTTACATCAAAATCAGGACGCAGATAGAGTTTCTTCACGTCGAAGTTGAAGCCCCAATGATCGTCGATCATATAGTCGAAACCAACCTGAAGTGCGCCGCCGAAAGTGTTTTTAACTTTCAGATAATCGGCATCATGAGATTTCTGGTTGTAAAAGATGCTGTAATTCACACCGGCACCGACATAAGGCTTAAACGCGCCGAAATCTGTGAAGTGATATTGCAAGGTCAGAGTTGGTGGCAGCAGCCAGACTTTACCGACATCCAGACCGTCGATCGCGCCTTTACCATTAACATTGGCATAGGTAGTGCCGAGGATCAGTTCAGCTGCAATATTATTGGTGAAGTAGTAGGAAATATCGAGTTCCGGTACCACTGTGTTGGAATATTTCAGGCCGGAACCCGGAACTTCATTCACATGGCCTTTATTTTCTGTGATGACGCCAAGCGCACGTACACGAACCTGCCACGGGCTGAGTGCCACCGGAAGTGGCTCTGATACCTGCGGTTCAACCGGTGCGATGATCGCATCTGCGGCCAGTGCAGGCTGCATAGCGATAGCGGTGAGAGCAGTTGCGGCCAGAAGAGCACATGTATGACGATTTGCCGGGAGGATAGCCATGTCTGTTTTCCTTAAAGTCTGAGAATGAAGGCAAACTGACAGCGGGCAGGCGGCTTTCCATTGATTGAAATCAATTGCAGATAATAAAACACCGCATAACGGTATGTTCGCTATGCGGTGTGATAAAACTGTCACTTAATATGCGGGCTTAGCTGAAACGGGCACGGTCATGCGGTGCATCATAATCAAGCTGCGGGCCGAGGGGGACGACACCGGTCGGGTTGATCGTTTTATGGCTCATATAATAGTGGTTTTTAATATGTGTGAAATTCACTGTACCGGCAACGCCGGGCATCTGATAAAGCTCACGCACATAATTTGAAATATTCGGATAGTCGGCAATCCGTGCTTTATTGCATTTGAAATGGCCGACATAGACCGGATCAAAACGGATCAGTGTGGTGAACAGGCGCCAGTCCGCTTCAGTCAGACGGGAGCCGGTAAGATAGCGTTGTTTGCCGAGAATGGTCTCGATCTTGTCCAGAGCATCAAACACATTGCTATAGGCTTCTTCATAGGCCTCCTGAGAGGTGGCAAAGCCTGCACGGTAAACGCCGTTATTGATGTTCGGATAGACGAACTCATTCATTGCATCAATTTCTGCGCGGAGATCTTCGGGATAGAAGTCAAGCGACGCGTCACCGAATTCATTGAAGGCGGTGTTGAGCATGCGGATGATTTCAGCGGATTCATTGGAGACAATGGTCTGCTGCTGTTTGTCCCAGAGAACCGGCACGGTGACACGGCCGGAATAGTTCGGATCGGCACGGGTATAGATTTCATAGAGGCGTTTGGCACCATAGAGATGATCCGGCGTTGCGCCGTCTTTGCCGGTCAGTGTCCAGCCTTCTTCCGCCATCAGATAATCAACAACAGAGACGCTGATGACATTTTCCAGTTTCTTCAGTGCGCGGAAAATCAGTGTGCGGTGCGCCCACGGACAGGCCAGTGATACATAGAGGTGATAGCGGCCGGATTCGGCTTTGAAACCGCCGGTGCCGCTGGGGCCTGCGCTGCCATCTGCTGTAATCCAGTTGCGGAATTGCGAAGCGGAGCGGACAAAGCGGCCGTCTGTGGCTTTCGTATCATACCATTGGTCGTGCCATTTGCCGTCAACTAAGAGACCCATAAGAATATTCCTTTTGTCTGATGGCGGAACCGGATTGCTCATCAACAGTTGCTGCCAATAAATTCGTATCCTTAATGTAATACATAATATCGGAAAGTCTCGCCTGATCTGGCTGTTTTTACGAAACACGCTGTCCTGAAAACAGGACGATGTTTTGTTTTTCGGCTCGGCTCTTTACGATCAAAAAAAATGATGTTAAGCAAACACACCGCATCAGTTTGCGGCTATTCACCTTTCAGGAGAACGGAATTGACAGGTCTGCAGTTCATCCGACGATGAAATTGTAAACGGTGCGCGGCACCGGTGGATACCTGTTTGCGTTTTTATGCCCGATAGCGGCGACAAATCACGCGATAATTCTGAAGTCTAAATCTCTGAAATAGTGATGTGCCATGTTGCAGTCTGAACTGACTTACACGCAGGAAACCTGCGCCCACGATGCGGAAATCGAAGAAATCAATGCGCTTGCTTTTGGCCCGGGCAGATTTGTCCGTGCCGCTGCGCGTATCCGCGAGGGCGGGGCGCATGACCGCGACTTGTCTTTTGTGGCTCTTCATGGCGGAAGGCTGATCGGCTCAATCAGAATGACACCGATTGCTATCGGCACTACACCTGCTTTACTGCTGGGGCCGCTGGTCGTGCGGGATGGCTGGAAAAGCCGCGGCATTGGCCGGATACTGATGAACCAGTCGATGGAAGCCTCAGCAAAAGCAGGGCACAGGCTGAGCCTGCTTGTTGGCGATGCGCCTTATTATAATGCTTTCGGCTTTGAAAAAGTGGATGCCAATAAGGTGATTATGCCGGCACCGGTTAATCCGGAGCGGCTTCTTGCCTGTATTCTGCCGGGAGCTGAAACTCTGTCAGGCCCAACGCTCAATCAGCTGGCGGGGCAGGTTAAGCATCTCAACCAGCTTTGATGTAAAAAGCGGTTTCAGTGATCTGAAACCGCTTCATTTCCTTATTTGCCGCGTATCTTTTCCGATCGAAGCAGGACGAGAAATCAGTCCAGTGAACTGATTTCCCTGCGTAGGCGCTTCACATTTTTCGGGATACGCTCTGGATTCTTGAGCGGTCGCATTATCACTGCCGTCAAGTTGATTCAACTTGACTGTGAAATGCTCTATCGCCCTTCACGATACCATGTGCCGCCGAGAATAAGCAGCAGTGCGGCTAAAGCCAGCAGGCTGGTGAAAAGCGGAATGCGATGCACTGCAACCAGACTTGTATCCTGAGTAGGCCGCAGCCCCAGAAGAGTGGCAGGGCTTTGTTTTTGCGACGGGTTCATCAGCGAAACATCGGGCACGGAGATTGCAGCCTGTTCAGTTGTTTCTTTCAGACGCAGAACATTACCGCCGCTGGCCTGCGCCACAGGCAGTAATTTTTGTGTTGTAGAAATACTGTCGCGCAGTTCCGGCGTGTCCACATTGCCGACATGGGCGAGCACGGAATAATCGCCGTTCTCAATCTTATACAGTCCCTGTTCATCGGCCGGTAATTGCGCTGTGAACTGTCCGGCAACGGATTGCGTCAGCGGCACTTCAATGATTTTGCCGGATGGCGTGGTGACTTTGGCCGGAGCAGCCTTGTCGCTCATAGTCTGGCGGGTAATCTCCAGACGATCCGCAGTGCCTTTGGCCGTCAGCGCTTCTTCTTCCAGCTCCGGTTCCTGCATCAGCCAGTGTGCCATGCGGCGATAGAGCGATGCGTATGGCCCGCCGCCTTCAAAATCACGCGCCCAGAGCCAGCCCTGATCGGACAGCAACATACCGACACGGCCTTTACCCTGATGGCCGAGCACCATCAGCGGCTTGTTGTCAGGTCCCTGCATGACGGTTTCGCCCTGCGGTGTGGCAATATCAATCGAGCGGAACCAGCGCCCCCATTGCGGCGGTTCCTGTTCACTGCCTTCCAGCCCGCGTGTGACAGGATGGCGCTTACCGGCTTCCGTCAGACGCGGATAAAAGCCTTTTTCCGTGACATCACCGGTTGGCAATGCAGGTAAAACGCTAAGCAGCGGCGTGCGTGCAATCGACATACTGTCTGCATATTCAGGGCCTGCGGCGATCAGCAGGGCACCACCATTTTGCACATATTGGGCGATATAATCATAATAGAGCAGCGGCAGCACATTACGGTGCTGATAGCGATCGAAAATAATCAGATCGAAATCTTCTACTTTATCGACGAATAATTCGCGCGTCGGAAAGACAATCAGCGATAATTCATTGATCGGCGTGTCATCCTGCTTTTCCGGCGGACGCAGAATGGTGAAATGCACGAGATCGACAGATGTGTCGGATTTCAGCAGGTTGCGCCATGTGCGTTCGCCATTATTCGGTTCACCGGATACCAGCAGCACACGCAGATTTTCGCGGATGGCATCGATCAGTGCAACGGCCTGATTATTGGCGGCGGTGACTTCACCGTTCAGCGGTTCTGTGGCGATTTCCACAATGTTACGACCGGCATGGGGCAGGGTGATCTCGGTTTTAACATCCTGACCAATAGCCGCCGGAACTGTGGCGACCAGTTCGCCATTGATACGGATGGTGACGCTGGACTGTGATGCATCCACCGGAATTTTACCGGCATCTTCCACACGGAAAACCAGTTCCTGCGGCTTGCCGCTGAGGCCGAAGCGCGGCACGCGGATGAAGCGGATACTGCGGTCGAATTCATCGCCGGTGCCGGTAATCAGCGCATGAAGCGGTGCCTTAAAATTCAGCTCGTCTGTTTTGGCAGGCACATCATGAACCTGACCATCAGTAATCATAACCGCACCGCCGATGCGTGACGGCGGCACATCGCGCAGGCCTTCATTCAGGGCTGTAAATAAGCGTGTATTGTCACGGTTTTCAGTACCGGAACCGGCTTCGATAATCCGTGTTTCAATATCGGATTGTGCGCCGAGCTTTTGTTTCAGCGCTTCAAGCGCAGAATCTGTATCCTGTGTACGGTTGCCCTGAGACTGGCTGGCGCTGCGATCAACCACAATGCCGACAATGGTTTTAAGCTGCTCGCGCTGTTCGCGCGTAATCTCCGGATTAAATAAGGCCAGTGCAAGCGCTGCAAAACCGCCAAAACGCAGCCAGCTGCCGCGTTTGCGCAGGAACAAGCCAGCCAGAGTAATGAGAGCCAGCGGAGCCAGACAAAGCCCGAGCCAAAGCGGTGGTAGCAGGGGGGAGAAATGCAGGGAAAACAGGCTCATCATCAGTTCCCCAGCCGTTCCAGCAAAGCGGGCACATGCACCTGATCTGCTTTGTAATTACCGGTCAGCACATACATAACCATATTCACACCGCCGCGCAGCGCATAGATCCGCTGCATCGGATCATTCGGCACGGTCGGATATAGCGGTTGCCAGTTTTCATCCATCGCCCATGCACCGGCCAGATCATTGGCGGTAATGAGGATCGAGCTGACGCCGTCGCCGTTGCGAACAGGCCTGTCGGCGGGCTGGTCAGCGGCATCCAGATTATCGGCAGGAGCTTCCGCCCAAAGCGGGCTGCCGCGATAGCGTCCGGGAAAATCCGGCATCAGGAAAAAGGTTTTGCTCAGCACATGATTATCGGCAACGGGTGCAAGAGGCGGGACATTCATTGCATCCAGCATATCACGCAGGCGCTGGGTGGCAGGGCTGGTGCCATTCAATCCGCCGGTATCGCCGGAGAGCTGGTCGCGGGTGTCGAAAATCACCGTGCCGCCCTGCTGCATATAGGCATCAATGCGCTGCAGCGCTTTTTCACTCGGAAAAGATGCTTTTTCATCAACCGGCCAATAGATCATCGGATAGAAGGCGAGTTCATCTTTTTCGGGATTAATACCGACCGGTGCACCGGGTTCCAGTGAAGTTTTATCCGCAACAAACTGGTTGAGACCGGTGAGCCCGACACGGCTTACATCATCTGTCGCTTTGTCGCCGGTAATGACATAAGCGAGATGGGTAACATCCAGCACGTCAATCTTTGCCTGATCCTCAGGCTTACTGTCGTCTCTGACCTGTTTTTCCTGTGCCAGAACCGGCTGCACTATGAAGGGCATAGCTGTCAGACTTGCGGATAAAGCGAACAGGATAAGCAGGGATTTCACTGTGCCGGACGCTTTGCCGGTGAAACTGTGCGACCTGTTTCGTGAGAAGGTGCCGCCGATCCACAGCATCAGCAAACCATCTAGCGCCAGCAATATTGCGGCCAGCGCAAAGAACGGACCTTGCAGATTAACTGTCTGTGCCTTGGTGGCCGGTACCATTGCAAGATTGGTCGTTATTTCCGGTTTGGTAAGCGGGTTCAGAATTGTATCACTCTTCATCAGGTTCAGTGCTTTATAAGCCTGTTCTGTGCCGTAAAGTCCGGGCGGATTAAGCAGGGATGCTTCCGGTGTTTTGCCTTTTTCAATCACCAGCGGCTGCGCGGCGGCGGGCTGACCTGTCAGATTGCCTGCGGCATCCAGCAGACGATAAGCAGGCAGTGTAATTGTTTGTTCACCGGCTGTATTGGCGGCCTGTGCGCCGGATGTTTCGGTAAGCCTGCGCAGAAGATCAACAAACCCGCCTGAGAGCGGCAGATTAGACCAGCCGATATCCGGCGCGATATGAAACAGAACCAAGCGCCCCGCACCACGGTTCTCGCCGGTAATCAGTGGTGTACCATCGGCAAGATTGAGCCAGCTTTTTTGCATCAGATCCGGTGATGGTTCTGCCAGAACCTGGCGCAACACTGTGACATCATCGGGCAGCTGAATATTGCGGAACGGGCTGTTTTCCGGTGCAGGCGCAACGGGCTGCGGCGTTGACCATGACAAAGTACCACCAAGATTGCGCTGGCCGCTGCGTAACTGTACCGGCAGCAGCGGATCGCGTTTGGTGTCTGTATCACTTTGTGCTGCCGCCAGACGCGGGCCGGCAAAACGCAGCAATGTGCCGCCGTTTTCAACCCATTGCATCAGTTTCGCCGCTGTGTTTTCCGGCAGTCTGCCGATATCCGACAAAACAATGACGGAGGGTTTCTGTTCCAGCAGGCGGTCAACTGACTGGCTGAGATCGCGATCATTGGCGTTAATAAGGTCAGCAAAAGGTGCCAGCGCCGAGGAAATATAATGCAATGGCGATAACAGCGAATGTGCTTTGTCCGCATTACTTGCATCCAGCAGGCCGACACGGCGGCGGCGGTTATTCTCATCCAGCAGCCATGTGGCTGCGGCATGGCGCATCTGATCTGCCCGCACCATGGCAATATCATTGCGCAACTCAACCGGAATGGTCATTTGCGCTACGGTCTTGGTTTCTTTCTCGGCAAAATCCGCCTGTGTTTGCGCCAGCACACGCCCCTGATTATCATAGGCGCTGAGCTGAACTTTGGCTGCCTGCACATCATTGGACGGACGCAACAGATCAATTACCAATGCGTTTTGCTGATTGGCTACCCCCTGAACAGCAAAAAGCTGCTGGCTGTCCGGCATAATCAGCTGGATGGTCGTGGCATTCAGCTTGTCGAGAGCCGTAAAGGCTTGCTGATCCTGCGCAGTCTCCAGTCCGTCATTCAGATAAAAAATGCGGCTGTCAGCTGTATTGTTCAGAGCAGTGCCAAGACGTTCAGCGGCAGCCAGACGTTCAACCGGAACAGCGCGCGGTTCCAGTGCCTGTAAGCGTTCCAGCGCCTGCGCGGCCGTGAAAGGCCCGCTTGCTGTGTTTTGCGGGTCGGCAGTGGCAATCAGATAGACCGGCGCATCATTTTTCTCAGCATTGGCGATCAGCCATTGCGCCTGATTTTCATAAGCTGCCCATTGCGGCGCTGAAGCCCAGCCATTGTCGATCATGATGACAACCGGCTGCGCACCGGTGAAAGTGATCGGCTGTGGTTTCCACACCGGCCCTGCAACGGCGAAGATCACCAGAGCGGCCAGAGCCAGACGCAGCAGCGTCAGCCACCACGGGCTTTTACTGGCCTCCTGATCATGACGGGCAATCTTGGCGAGGATGGCAAGTGGCGGAAACGGTTCCTGTGCCGGTTTGGGCGGCGTTGCACGCAACAGCCACCAGATTACGGGCAGAGTGAGAAGACCGGCAAGCAGCCACGGAGCAGTAAAAATCAGCGGCATTTACGCGGCGCCTCCGCCGGTGGAAGAAAGATGTCCGAGAAAGCCATATAATGTGGTCAGAGCCTGTGCTGCCGGTTTATCTGTAGTGCTGGTGATAAAACTCCAGCCAAAACGGGTGCAGGTTTCACGCAAAAAATCACGCTGTGCCTGATAGAGCCTGCGATAATCTTCCGCATAATTCTGCGCACGACCGGCGACGAGAATTTGACCGGACACAGGGTCCCTGAATTCTGTGCGGCCGGAAAACGGAAAATCCGCCTCTGCAGGATCGACAACGGCGATGAGATGCGCACGGATACCGCGTCTGGCAATCTGGTCAAGCTGGGTGCTGAGTATATCGGCAGGCTGCAGAAAATCGCTGATCAGCACCAGTTCATTAAAACGCTGCAAAGGCTGAAGATCAGGTTGCGCTGCTAAAGTACCGGTTTGCAATAAGGCGGTTGCCAGACGCTCTGCACCATTGCGGGCGAGCAATGGCGGCAATACATCAGGATAAGCAATACGTTCACCGGAGCGGCTGAACAATTCGGCCAAAGCCAGCGTCAGCACCAATGCGCGATGCTGTTTGGAAACCGGACTGAAACGGGACTGATAGAGCATAGACGGCGACGGATCACACCATAACCAGATTGTATGCGCCGTTTCCCATTCACGGTCACGCATATAGGTATGATCGTCACGGGCTGAGCGCCGCCAGTCGATACGCGAGAGCATATCACCCTGCATATAAGGCCGGAACTGCCAGAAATTATCGCCGGTGCCGCGTTTGCGCCTGCCATGCCAGCCATTGATGACAGAGCCGGCAATATGGCGTGCCTGCGTGATCAGATCAGGCATCAGTGCTGCCTGCCTGCGCGAGTGCGCCAGCAGGTCGACAGCCTGTTCAGAACGGGTTATGGCACCGGTTGCTGTCATCAGTTGAGCGCCTGTGTCAGTTTGGCAATCACATCACGCACGCCCACACCATCAGCGCGCGCGGCAAAGTTCAGAGCCATACGATGCTGGAGAACCGGCTCTGCCAAGGCTTTCACATCATCAACAGAAGGAGCAAGGCGTCCTTCATAGAGCGCGCGGGCGCGGGTGCAGAGCATCAGTGCCTGTCCGGCACGCGGGCCGGGACCCCAGCTGATATGGTTTTTCGCATGGTCGTTATCGGCATCAGGACGGGCTGAGCGCACCAGCTTCAGAATGGCTTCAAGCACGGTTTCCGGTACCGGCATCTGACGGATCAGCTGCTGGATTTCCTGCAATCGCGCGGCTTCAATCACTTTGGCTGGCCGTGCCTGTGCTGTGCCGGTGGTGTTGAGTAGCACCGCACGTTCCGCATCGATATCCGGATAATCCAGATCGATCTGCATCAGAAAACGGTCGAGCTGCGCTTCCGGCAGCGGATAGGTGCCTTCCTGTTCCAGCGGGTTCTGGGTTGCCAGTACATGGAACGGGCTTGGCAGATCATGGCGCTGACCGGCAACGCTGACATGATATTCCTGCATCGCCTGCAACAAAGCAGACTGCGTGCGCGGGGAGGCACGGTTGATCTCATCGGCCATCAGCAGCTGGGCGAAAACCGGCCCTTTAATATAACGGAATGAACGGCGTCCGTCGCTGTCCTGATCCATGACTTCAGAACCGATAATATCGGACGGCATCAGATCAGGTGTAAACTGGATGCGCTTTTCATCAAGGCCGAGGACAGTACCCAGCGTTTCCACCAGACGGGTTTTGGCAAGCCCCGGTACACCGACGAGCAGGGCATGGCCACCGGCCAGCAAAGCGACCAGTGTATTTTCAACCGCCTGCTCCTGACCGTAAATAACCTGTCCGATTTGCTGGCGGATCAGATTAATGTCACTGGCAGCCTGATCGGCAGCCCGTATCACGGCATCAGGATCAATTTTCGACGCAGCGGTAAAATTCATGATGTCCTCTTTATTCCAGATCAGATGCTTTATCTGGTTTACTTGAATCATCGGGCAAGACTATGTCATGCTGACGGGAGCGTAAATGGCACAGTTCGCATTAACCGGAATGCACCGGACTGTCAGGCACAGGTCTTAACAGGAAACTGAAATGAACAGCGGTAATATATCGAAAAATAAAGAAACTGCCGATGTTGATTCTCATTCTGCAAGCGGACTTGATGCGCTGATGCGCCGTGCCGCCAGTCAGTTGCCTGAAGGCAAAGAAGGCAAAGGTCTGCCGCCGGTGGAGCGCTGGGAGCCGGATTTTTGCGGCGAGCTGGATATGGAAATCAAAGCCGATGGCACATGGTTCTATATGGGCACGCCAATCGGCCGCCCTGCATTGGTGCGCTTGTTCTCGACTGTGCTGCGCAAGGATGCCGACGGTAGAACCTATCTGGTGACACCGGTTGAGAAAATCGCCATTCGGGTGGAGGATGCGCATTTCAATGCTGTGGAGATGCATGTTTCCGGTGAGGGGGAGACGCAGGTTCTCACTTTCCGCACCAATGTCGGTGATGTGGTTGAGGCAGGGGAGCAGCATCCGTTGCGTTTTGTGACCGATAGTGAAACCGGCGGTTTCAAACCTTATATATTGGTGAGAGGGCGTCTGGAGGCGCTGGTCAGCCGTGCGGTTATGTATGATCTGGCAGCTCTCGGGGAGGAACTGATGATTGACGGACAGCGGATGTTTGCCCTGCGTTCCAATGGCCGGATATTTCCGGTGATGGCTGCTGAAAATTTACAGTGACAGAATGAAAGATCTGATGACTGATCGTATTTTTACCGCACAGGATCTGATGCGGAGAGTTGAACAGAAACAAAGCGTTATGGCGGGATCTGATGAATTTGATTCAGGCGGCCTGCCTTTGTCCGGCGATCATGCGCTCAATCCGCAATGGACTGCCTCTCATGTAATGACGGGAGCTGATCCGCGGCTGAAAATTAAACTCAAACCGGCGGCGGTGCTGATCCCTGTGGTGGATCATGGTGACCATGCCAGTGTACTGCTGACCACGCGCAATGCACAAATGCGCAGCCATTCCGGTCAGGTCGCTTTTCCCGGCGGCAAGATTGATGCTGAGGATCTGAGTCCTGAACATGCGGCTCTGCGTGAAGCCCATGAGGAAATCGGACTGGATGCAAGACAGACGCAGACGCTCGGCCGTTTGCCGCAATATATGACCGGCAGCGGCTATACGATTACGCCGGTGCTGGCTGTGATACAGACACCGTTTGAACTCCAAGCCAATCCCGATGAGGTGGCTGATATTTTTGAAGTGCCGCTGCATTTTCTGATGGACCCGCAACAACATCAGCGCGAGAGCCGGATGTTTGCAGGGCATGAGCGGTTTTTCTATGCCATCCATTATCAGAATCGGAATATCTGGGGCGCAACAGCGGGGATTATCCGCAGCCTCTATGAAAGGCTCTATGCGTGAGTAAAAAGACAATGACAGTGCTGAATATTGCAGATCGTGCGGAATGGCTTGCCGTGCCGTCTTTGCAGCAATTGCTGGCAGCACTTTCAGAAGATGGTGAAGAGGCGCGGGTGGTTGGCGGTGCCGTGCGCAATACGCTTCTGGGTGAACCGGTGGGTGATATTGATATTGCTTCCACAACCCTGCCGGAAGAGACCAAAGCGCGCGCCGAAAAATGTGGTTTTAAAGTCGTGCCGACCGGCATTGACCATGGCACAGTGACTGTTGTTGCCCATGGTGTGCCCTATGAGGTGACAACGCTGCGCGCCGATGTGGAAACACACGGACGGCAGGCCACAGTCGCTTTTGGCCGCGACTGGCAGGTTGATGCCGAGCGGCGGGACTTTACCGTTAATGCGCTTTATGTCCGTGCCAATGGTGAAGTGGTGGATCATGTCGGCGGGCTTGCAGATATTGAAAAGCGCGAGTTGCGTTTTATCGGTGATGCGGAGACACGGATTACGGAAGATTATCTGCGTATTCTGCGCTTCTTCCGTTTCTTCGCGTGGTATGGCTCAGGGCGGCCGGATGCGACGGGGCTGAAAGCCTGTGCCAAGCTGAAAAGCCATTTGCAAACATTGTCCGCCGAACGGGTGTGGTCAGAGCTGAAAAAGCTGCTTTCTGCCCCCGATCCGTCACGCGCATTGCTATGGATGCGTCAATCCGGTGTGCTGACCCAGATTTTGCCGGAGAGTGAGAAATGGGGCATTGATGCTATTCATGCGCTGGTGCGCTCTGAGCGCGATCTGGGCTGGAAGCCGGATGCTCTGTTGCGTTTGCAGGCGATTGTGCCGCCGGATGCAGCGCGCATGGCTGAGCTTGGCAAGAGACTGCGTTTGTCTAATGCGGATAAAGCCCGTCTTGAGGCATGGGCGCTGGCTGATGTGCCAAAGCCGGAACTATCAGAGACAGGTCTGATCAAGCTTATCTATGGCGGCTCACGGCAGGCATTGGTTGACCGGATTAAACTGGCATTGGTGTCTGCGCGCGCAGAAGCTGAAAATGATAATCAGGCGATGATGCGGGCAGGGCAATATAGTCGTTTGCTGGATGTGGCAGAACATGCGGAGATACCGGTATTTCCGGTTAGCGGAGCTGATCTGATGAAGCTGGGCTTTGAGAAAGGTCCCGAGCTTGGCAAGCAGCTCAAAGCACTGGAGGCGGCATGGCTGGCTTCCGGATTTGAGCACAGTAAAGAAAACTTGTTAGCAACATTATCCTGACACAGCGGGGCGGAAATTCCGCCCCTTTTGTGTTTTTAGCTGCGGGTTCAGATGATTAGTGCGGTTTTTACGTAAAAAGATTCATCTGAGATGATTTAAATATTTTCAGAATTCCGGAGTTGCGTATCATGGATAAAAAATTGCGATCAGCGGCATTGCTGGCTTTCGCGCTGACAAGCGGCACGAGTTTTCAGGCTCACGCCGGAGAGAAGGGGATTGTGGCTGAATGTGCTGTGGTCATGGATGCCGCAACGCAGAAAATCCTTTCCCGTAAAGGTGTTTGCGACAAACGCTTTACTCCTGCATCGACGTTTAAAGTGCCGCTTGCTGTTATTGGTTTTGATAAAAATATCCTGCAATCCGAACATGAGCCGGTCTGGCAGTGGAAGCCTGAAATGGAAGCGCCGGAACGTGACCGGATTGCCGTTGATCCGGCACGATGGCTGGAGAAATCAGTTGTCTGGTATTCCCGTGAGATTACCAAACAGTTGGGACAGAAGCAGTTTTCGGAAGCTGTTGCAGCACTTGATTACGGGAATAAGGATGTTTCTGGCAGAGCCGGAAAACAGGACGGGCTGACAGGTTCATGGATTGGTTCTTCACTGGAAATTTCACCCGACGAACAGGTACAGTTTCTGAACAAGCTTGTGCATGAGACACTGCCTGTTTCTAAACAGGCGCAGCAGAAAACCAAAGCTGCCATGACGGTTCTTATGTCTGAGAAAGGTTGGAAAGTTACCGGCAAAACCGGTGCTGCGCGGCTTCGTGATGCAAAAGGCGATTTTGCAGGGGAACAGCGCTTAGGCTGGTTTGTCGGTTGGGCGGAAAAGGATGGCCGTCAGCTGGTTTTTGCCAATATGAAGGTTTTTGATAAACCCGTAAAGACGAGCCCGGGTATGCTGATCCGCGGGCAATTCCTGAAAAATTTTGACGGGAACATAACTCCTTAAACCCGGATCAGTTTAAGGAAAGGCTATCTTTCAATTTTAAAGCGTTAGAGCGCCGTGTGCCAAGTCTGGTACATGGCGCTCGAATAAAAAACGGGGGCTGATGCCCCCGTTTTAGTATCTATATTAAGGCCATTTCACCACTGGCGGCATGGAAGACAGGATCGAGGCGATATTACCGCCGGTCTTGAGTCCAAAGATCGTGCCACGGTCATGCAGCAGATTGAATTCCACGTAGCGGCCACGGCGGATCAGCTGTTCTTCACGGTCAGCCTCTGTCCATGGCTGGTTGAAATTCTGGCGCACAATATGCGGATAGACGACGGCAAAGCAGCGGCCGACATCGCGGGTGAATGCAAAGTCTGCATCCCAGCCGCCCTGTTCGTCAGCTGTATGCAGCCAGTCATAGAAAATGCCGCCGATACCTCGTGATTCCTGACGGTGCGGCAGATAAAAATATTCATCGCACCATTGTTTCATACGGTTGTAATCGGCAATGCCTGCATGTTTGTTGCAGACGAAATTCAGTGCTTTATGGAAGGCCTGACTGTCGGCATCTTTCTGTGTGCGGCGACGATCCAGCACCGGCGTCAGATCAGCTCCACCGCCGAACCACTGGCGGGTTGTGACAACCATACGGGTATTCATATGCACTGCCGGAACATTCGGATTTTGCGGATGTGCAATCAGCGAGATGCCGCTTGCCCAATAGCGCGGGTCCTCATCGGCACCAGGAATTTGTGCGCGGAACTCCGGTGAAAACTCACCATAAACCGTAGAGACATGAACGCCGACTTTTTCAAAAACACGGCCATGCATCATCGACATGACACCGCCGCCGCCACGACCTTCGTCCTTCTCCCAAGGGGTGCGGACAAAACGTCCGGCTTCACGGTCGCTGAGCGGGCCTGCGACTTCGTCCTCAAGCGTTTCAAACAGGGAGCAGATACGGTCACGTAATTCTTCGAACCAGTTTTGTGCCAGTTGTTTTTTGTCTTCAAGATTATCTGGAAGATGAGCTGGAAGATCCGGACGTTGCATGCTTGGTTCCTTATTATGTTTTGGAGGCCGCGGATTCAGTCCGCAGCGCCAGCATATCAGCAGCTGTCAACAGGTTATATAGTCTTCATAAACCGGATTATGTTTATGAAAGCTTTCTGCTTTTCGGAAAATGACAGATTTCATTCATACTTTACAGCGATAACAGGCGCGGAAATGACTCGTTTCGGATGAGATTCTGCTGTAAATTGCACAAGAGCGTGTCGCATTTAGTGGAATTCATGATGCTGGCTCTAACAGTTTGTTTTGACGCATGTCTTGATCCCAACACCGGTTTCCACTTTTGGGAGACATGCTCCGTAGAGTTGTAAATCGCTGTGCAGCTTCTGCTTGTAGTGTGTGTAAACATATTTGAGTGTTGAGCGTGATGCTTATTCTGCTTTGTCTTTTGAGCCCGTCAGGGCGCTGTAAAGGAGATCGCTTATGACATCCATTCCGCCGAAACCGCCATTGGAAGGTTTGCGCAGGCAGATGCGCAAAGCAGCATCCGGCGTGAAGCCGAATATCAGCGACGGCTATATCCGCGAAACATTTTCACTGCCACGCAGTATAGCGCGGGTTAAGGCACGGGAATGGTTTGAAACCTATCCGAAAGCCGCTTACTGGACAGAAATTGAAAGCTGGTATGTGCGTCCTAATGATGTGATTGAATTCACCATCCGACGACTGCCAAGCTCCGACTAAGCAAGTTACCGTTGTTTGCTCATGTTCTGATTCAAAGGGATCAGAACATGATTCCGTTTCTATTTTTAACTATCTGGTATTTAATAATTTTTTGGCATCGGATTTAGATTTTACCCTGTCGAATAGCCTCTAGCTTTTACCTTGTCGGATAAATTCTCCGGCAGCCATCGCCACCGATAGAGCGAGGTTGAGTGAGCGTGCGCCTTCGACCATCGGGATGATAATCCGCTCTTCACAGGTCTCATGCACGTAATCCGGCACGCCGGCAGATTCACGGCCAAACAGCAAAATGTCATCCGGCCGGTAGCTGAAATCCGTATAGGGTTGCGCGGCTTTGGTGGAGAGCAATACCAGCCTGCGGTTTTCCGACAGACGCCATTTGTTGAAATGCTCCCAGTCGAGATGACGGGTCAGGGCTGCCTGTTCCAGATAATCCATACCGGCACGTTTCAGCCCGCGGTCGGAGAGGTCAAAACCGGCAGGCTCAATCACATGCACGGCCAGTCCGAGACAGGCTGCCATGCGCAGGATGGTTCCGGTATTGCCGGGAATGTCGGGCTGGAAGAGGGCGATATGTATTGTCATCAGGCTGCTTCTGTTTCGGGTGACATCAGATAAGCGGCCTATAGCATATAATTTCAAACAATAAGAATTGTGTGCAATCTGCCACAGTTTAATGTGTTCTCGGTAAAGTGAAAAGAAAAGAACCATCCGTGACTAGCTGATAAAATAACATAGTGCTATACGGGGCATCCATTTTACCAGATTGACCATGAAGGAGGCTGTGATGAACATTAAGATTTCTTTGAATCTTTGCCCAGTTGCAGCCGCATCTGTATCCGGCGTGATTAACCCCGCTCCGGTAACTTTCATGGCGGGTACCGCACCAATCGAAGCTGTGGTATCTTCTCCCGAATTGTTTTTGCGGGCGTTGCGCTGAACGGGACTGTTAAAATGAGCGTATATATCAGATTGCTGTAGCAAACCACCTGATAGCCTGAAACCGATGATGAGTTGTGCCGTCGGATCTGCAGGTCAAATACGATTCTTCCATCTATCTTCCGGTTAAGTGTACTCACGCATTTAATCCTCAAACCGCATCTGAGTGTTTCGGGTTATGTATCCGTTGATTTCCTGATGCTTTAAAAATGCTGAAATTCTGCCTCATATTCAGTTGCTGAAGTGAATGGCAGAACCCAAATGAATCAAAACTGACCCTTGCCTTCTTCGTTTTATGAAAATGATGCGGGGGAATTGGTTTTCGCACGGGATAGCCCGTATTTGAGGTCGAAAATGTTTCGTTGGTTCGAAAAGAAGCTGAACGCCTATCCGGATGTTCCGCTTGAACAACCGCCGAAGGGCTTGTTCAAATTCTGTATGTATTACAGCCGCGGCGCGTGGGGCTGGATTATTGTGATGGCGCTGCTGACAGCGCTGATCGCAATCTTTGAAGTGTCGCTGTTTGCATTCCTCGGCAATGTCGTGGACTGGCTGGGTGAGCATAGTCGTGAGACCTTCCTGCAGCAGGAAGGCTTGAAGCTGGCTCTGATCGGCGGCGTTATTCTGGTGATCCTGCCCTTGGTTGTCTTGCTGCAATCTTTGGTTTCACACCAGACCCTGATCGGGAATTTCCCGATGCGGGTGCGCTGGCTGATGCACCGTTATCTGATCCGTCAGTCTATGACATTCTTTCAGGATGAATTTGCCGGACGTATCTCCACCAAGCTGATGCAAACCGCATTGGCTGTGCGTGAAACGGTGATCAAACTTGCGGATGTGATGGTCTATGTAGCGGTTTACTTCACCGGTACATTGTTTATTGCAGCCACAGCTGACTGGCGTCTGATGATCCCGTTTGTTGTCTGGTTGCTGGCCTATATCGGCCTGCTTCGCTATTTCATTCCGCGTCTGCGTGTGATCTCCGAAGCACAGGCGGATGCCCGTTCAGAAATGACGGGCCGTATTGTCGACAGCTACACCAATATTGCTACGGTCAAACTATTCTCGCATACCCATCGCGAGGAAAGCTATGTCCGTGACAGTCTGGAGCAGTTTCAGGGTACAGTGAATCGTCAGATGCGTATGGTAACGCAGTTTTTCGGTTCATTGTATTTTATGAACTCGGTGCTGCTGTTTTCGGTAGGTAGTCTGGGTATCAAACTATGGATCGACAATGTTGCATCGGTTGGTGCGGTGGCGATCGGTATTGCCCTGTGTCTGCGTCTGAACGGTATGTCCCAGTGGATCATGTGGGAAATGTCTGCCCTGTTCGAGAATATCGGTACAGTGCAGGATGGTATGCGCTCCATCGCGCAGCCGCGTAAAGTGGTTGATCACGAAGGTGCAAAACCACTGCATGTGCGTTCCGGTGAGATTACATTTGACCGGATCGGTTTCCACTATGGCAAAGGCAAAGGCATCATCAATGATCTGTCGTTGAATATTCGTCCGGGTGAAAAGATCGGTCTCGTTGGCCGTTCCGGTGCAGGAAAGTCGACGCTGGTCAATTTGTTGCTGCGTTTCTATGACCTTGAGCAGGGTAAAATTCTGATCGACGGTCAGGATATTGCCAAGGTCACACAGGACAGTCTGCGTGCCAATATCGGTATGGTGACACAGGATACGTCACTGCTTCATCGCTCGGTTCGTGACAATGTCGGCTATGGCCGTCCGGATGCAACCGATGAAATGATGCTGGAAGCTGTTGCACAGGCGCAGGCCGATCAGTTCCTGCCGCATCTGACAGATCTCAAAGGCCGTCAGGGCTTTGATGCGCATGTTGGTGAACGTGGTGTGAAACTGTCCGGTGGTCAGCGTCAACGTGTGGCAATTGCCCGTGTGATCCTGAAAGATGCTCCGATCCTTATTCTGGATGAAGCGACATCTGCGCTCGATTCCGAAGTGGAAGCGGCGATTCAGGACAGTCTGTACAGACTGATGGAAGGTAAGACCGTGATTGCAATTGCACATCGTCTGTCGACCATTGCTGCACTTGATCGTCTGATCGTTATGGATGAGGGGCGTATCATTGAAGATGGTACTCATGACGAACTGATTGCACAGGGCGGTATTTATGCCTCGCTGTGGGCACGTCAGTCCGGTGGTTTCCTTGGCTTCGATGAAGAAGAAAAAGTAGCACAGTCTGAGCCTGCGCAGTAATTATTGCGCAGACGAATAAGAATGACAGCCGCTTCGCCGAAGCGGCTGTCATTTTCCCTTATTTAAAATATTTTGTCCTGTTTGCATAACGGACAGAACTCTTTTTTACTTTATAATTTAAGATCATTTGCAGTATGCCTGCTGATATTGTTTTACATGCGCCTTTCCATTGATAACTTCATCATGTTTGGCTGCGGGGTGCTGCGGAAAGGCTTTCCGATGAATATGATTTACCGCTGGTTTGAAAGCTGGATTGATCCGTTACAGGATTTTGACGGTAAACGCCCGCCGCAAACTACATTACGATTTCTCTGGCATTATATTTATCAGGCGCGCTGGCCTTTGCTGCTGGCTCTGATTGCCGGTGGTATTCTGCCGCTTCTGGAAGCCGGCCTGTTCTATTTCACCGGACGCATTGTGGATATTCTTGACCAGAGCGCAATGGAGCGTAGCTGGCACGGGCTATATGTTGCTGCCGGTGCCGAACTCTTGATGATGGGTTTTATCGTGCTGGTCGTGCGGGTGCTGATGACCGCGCTCAGCTCATTGCTTGATGACCAGACAATCACGCCCGGATTTTACAATCTGATCCGCTGGCAGGCGAACTCCTATGTGCTGCGTCAGTCCTATGCTTTTTTCCAGAATGATTTTTCAGGCCGTATTGCCACCAAAGTCTGGCAGGCAGGGCAGGCGGCGGGTGATCTGATTACCAGCTTCATTCAGGTGGTCTGGTTTATGATCATTTACAGCGTTACGACGCTGTTGCTGTTTGGTCAGCTTGATTGGCGTCTCGCCGCGCTGGTGGTGGTGTGGATGGTGCTGTTTGCGTGGATCGCCCGGCTTTATCTGCCGACTATGCGTAAACAGGCCGAGGCCAGTGCTGAGGCCGGTTCGCTTATCAATGGCCGCATTGTCGACAGCTACACCAATATTCAGACCATCAAGCTGAATACGCCGGATATGGATCAGGCCTATCTGCGATCAGGTTTTGCCAGCTATATCAAGACCATGCTGCCTTTTATGCGCACGCTGACAGGAATGCGTGTTTCTATGACCGCGCTTTCCAGCCTGATGATTGTATTGGTAGCAGCATTTTCCATTGACCTGTGGACCAAAGGACAGGCGACAGTGGGTGAGGTGGCTTTTACGCTCGGTTTGGTGCTGCGCCTGAATATGCTGCTTGGCCGTTTGATGATGCAGATGAACGGTATGCTGCGCTCTTATGGCGTTATTGAAAACTCCATGCGGCTGATCTCTGCACCGCTCGGTATGGAAGACAAACGCGATGCCAAGCCACTGAAGGTGACCTCCGGTGCTATTGATATCGCTCATGTGACTTTCCGTTATGGCTCTGAGAATGAAAACAGGGAGAAGGCAGGTGTGCTGAGCGATATCAGTCTTGCCATTCGCGGCGGCGAACGTATCGGACTGATCGGTCATTCCGGTGCGGGTAAAACCACGCTGATTAATCTGATGCTGCGGCTCTACGATGTTGATACCGGCTCTGTGTGCATTGACGGGCAGGATGTGCGCGATGTGACGCAAACTTCGCTGCGTTCTGCTTTTGCGGTGGTCAGTCAGGAGACGGCGCTGCTGCATCGCTCTTTGCGTGACAATATTATGCTGGCTAAAGCTGATGCCTCTGAGGAAGAGCTGCGCTTTGCGGCCAGTCAGGCCGAGGCTGAGGAATTTATCGGCGCATTGGAAGATTACAAAGGCCGTAAAGCCTATGATGCTTATGTCGGTGAGCGAGGAGTTAAATTATCGGGCGGTCAGCGGCAGAGAATCAGTATTGCGCGTGCCGTTTTGAAAAAAGCGCCGATTCTTATTCTTGATGAAGCCACATCGGCTCTCGATTCAGAGGTGGAGGCAGCTATTCAGGAAAATCTGACGAGGCTGATGACAGGTAAAACTGTGATCGCCATTGCACATCGCCTGTCGACAATTGCACAGCTTGACCGCCTCGTTGTGCTGGATCATGGCCGGATTGCTGAAAGCGGTACGCATGAAGAGCTGATTGCTTCAGGTGGTATTTATGCCGGTTTATGGGCGCGTCAGTCCGGTGACTTTCTTGGTGAGACTGATGAGGAAATCTGAACTGCGGGGAGAATTCTCCCCGCGTGAACTTTGCGCGTGATTGGTCAAAACAGAGTTCTTATGTCGGTTGATGACGGAAATGCAGCGTTTTATGACGGTTTTATAACTTTTTATGCGGTTGTTGCATCTGCAGCCTGCCGCTTCTTATTTTATATTGCATATAAGTAAACAGGATTTCCTGACCGGTTCAGGCAGAGAGCAGTTCTGTTTTGATAGATGTTCGCGGGTGATTTTATAACAAGTGCGGAATTGCCGTTTGCCTGTTCTTCCCCGTTTGATTTTGCATGAAATAGTCACAGGTGTTTTGCGATTGATACGGGTGAATAAAGCCGTTTTTTGACCATAGTGCGGCCTTCACTTTGCCGGTTTCCATGCCTGCGACATGGTGCCGTAAGTGCCTCAGATGACTGGACAAGCTTTTTTATCATGCCTAAACCTTGAACAAGGTGGGGGAGTTATGTCCGGTTTGTATCTGTTTTCAGGTCTTACAGCTCTCAGCACAAAACGTCACATAATTACGGACGAATGTGCTCGCGGACAACAGAGGACAGTTCAACATGCAAGTCAAAAAGGAAGTGGTACGTGAGCGCACACGACACAGCTGAGCCGACACGGCGTGATTTTCTGTACATAGCGACGGGAATGGCCGGCGTAGTCGGTGCTGCCGGCTTGGCATGGCCATTTATCGACCAGATGCGGCCGGATGCTTCAACCCTTGCGGCGGCATCCATTGAAGTGGACGTTTCGTCCCTCGCGGAAGGCGGATCGCTGACAGTAAAATGGCGCGGTAAGCCGGTATTTATCCGTAACCGTACGGCTAAAGAAATCGAAGATGCCAAGAACACACCGATGTCTGCATTGAAGGACCCTCTGGCGCGTAATGCCAATCTGGCAGCAGACGCACCGGCTTCGGATCTGGAACGCACTGCCGGTGAAGGCAAAGAAAACTGGATTGTCATGATCGGCGTTTGTACCCATCTGGGGTGCGTGCCGCTTGGTGAATCCGGTGAATTCGGCGGATGGTTCTGCCCGTGCCACGGCTCGACTTATGATACGGCTGGCCGTATCCGCAGCGGTCCGGCACCGGAAAACATGCACATTCCGGAATTTGCATTCATTTCCGATACCGTCATTAAAGTCGGTTGAGTGGTCTGAGGAGAAATTTTATGAGCGGCGGACACTCTTCATATACGCCAAAGACCGGTATCGAAAAATGGGTTGACGCAAGGCTGCCTCTACCGCGCCTCGTCTATGACTCGTTTATTGCTTATCCGGTTCCGCGTAACCTGAATTATATGTATACATTCGGCGGCATTCTGGCCTTCATGCTGATAGCTCAGCTGTTGACCGGTATTGTGCTGGCTATGCATTATGCAGCATCTACCCAGCTGGCATTCGGCTCGGTTGAAAAGATCATGCGTGATGTCAATTCCGGCTGGCTGCTGCGTTATATGCACTCCAATGGTGCATCCTTCTTCTTTATTGCGGTTTATCTGCATATCGCCCGCGGTATGTATTACGGTTCCTATAAGGCTCCGCGCGAACTGCTGTGGATCCTCGGCGTGGTAATTTTCCTGCTGATGATGGCAACCGCATTCATGGGCTATGTGCTGCCATGGGGACAGATGTCCTTCTGGGGTGCGACCGTTATCACCGGCTTCTTCACGGCGTTTCCGATTATCGGTGAACCGATCCAGCAGCTGCTGCTTGGCGGTTTTGCCGTGGATAATCCGACACTGAACCGCTTCTTCTCGCTGCACTATCTTCTGCCGTTCATGATTGCCGGTGTTGTTGTGCTGCACGTATGGGCACTGCATGTGACCGGTCAGACAAACCCGACCGGTATTGAAGTGAAAACGAAGACAGATACACTGCCATTCACACCTTATGCGACGATCAAAGACGCATTCGGTGCGGTCGTGTTCTTCATCTTCTTCGCCTATTTCATCTTCTATATGCCGAACTATCTCGGCCATCCGGATAACTATATTGAAGCAAATGCGATGGTAACCCCTGCGCATATCGTTCCCGAATGGTACTTCCTGCCGTTCTATGCGATGCTGCGTGCGATCACCTTCAATGTCGGCCCGATCGACTCCAAACTTGGCGGCGTTCTGGTGATGTTTGGTTCGATTGCTATCCTGTTTGTGCTGCCATGGCTTGATACATCGAAGGTACGTTCGGCGGTTTACCGTCCTTGGTTCAAGATGTTCTTCTGGGTATTTGTCGCCAATGCGATTTTCCTCGGCTGGCTCGGTTCCCGTCCTGCTGAGGGTGTCTATACCCTGATGGCACAGATCGGTACGCTGTATTATTTCGCATTCTTTATCATCATTCTGCCGGTACTCGGTTTGGTTGAAAAGCCGAAGCGTATACCAAACTCCATCACTGAAGCGGTTCTCGGCTCGGATGATGAAGTTGCAAAAACAGATGCTAAAGCCTGATTGCAGCACCAGATAGGAAGAGTACAGTTATGAAAATGTTCTTTACCGGTCTTGCTGCTTTCGGTCTGGCCACAGCGCTCACACTGGGCGCTGTACAGGCTGAGACTGCGGGCAGTGAAGCAGAACCGGCACATTACCCGATCAAGCATCCGACACAGGAAAGCTGGTCATTCGCAGGGCCTTTCGGCACCTATGACAAGGCACAGTTGCAGCGCGGCCTGAAAATCTACAAGGAAGTCTGCTCCGCCTGTCACTCGATGAAACTGGTATCGTTCCGCACACTGAGCGATCTTGGTTATAATGATGACCAGATCAAAGCTTTCGCTGCGGAATATGAAGTGCAGGATGGTCCGAATGCTGATGGTGAAATGTTCACCCGTGCAGCGCGTCCGGGCGATTATTTCCCGTCACCTTTCGCGAATGCGGAAGCTGCGGCGGCTGCCAATAATAATGCAGTTCCGCCGGATTTCTCGCTGATCGCCAAGGCGCGTGGTGTTGAACGTGGCTTCCCGACATTTGTGTTTGATATTTTCACACAATATGCGGAAGCGGGTCCTGATTATATTCACGCCCTGCTGACCAGCTATGATGAGACACCGCCTGCGGGTATGCAAATTCCGGAAGGCACGCATTATAATCCTGCCTTTATTGCCGGTAAGTCACTTGCTATGGCCAAGCCGCTCAGCGACGGTCAGGTGACTTATGATGACGGTTCGCCGGAAACGGTTGAGCAATATTCGCGCGATATTTCTGCCTTCCTGATGTGGGCTGCAGAGCCGCATATGGAAGCGCGTAAGAAGACCGGTTTCCGCGTTATTGTGTTCCTGCTGTTGCTGGGGGCAATTGTTTACGCAACGAAACGTCGTGTTTTTGCGAGTATTAAGCACTAATTGGCTTCACACTGATCGTGTGATCCTTTAAATAAGAAAAAGGGCGCTTAAGGCGTCCTTTTTTATGTGACGTTTTGAAAGTTGGCTCTGTATCGCTGCGTTTACGCAGAGGCAGAGGAAAATGTAACGCTATAGAGCTATTATCTGCCGGATAACCGCCAGTCGCTGATTACGGCCAGAGAATGATAAGCAAGGATTTGCCATGAATAACGAGACCCAAGAATTTCTGAAGGCTTCTTTGCGTACAATTCCGGACTATCCGCATCCGGGTGTGATGTTTCGTGATGTAACAACTCTGATGGGGAATCCCCAAGCGTTTCGTCGTGCGATTGATGAACTGGTATTTCCTTTTGCCGGTGGCAAAGCTGACAAGATTGCCGGCGTAGAAGCCCGTGGCTTTATTCTCGGTGGCGCAATGGCGCACCAGTTGTCGGCCGGTTTCGTGCCGATCCGTAAAAAAGGCAAACTGCCTTTTGAGACTGTGCGCATTGCCTATAGTCTGGAATATGGTCTGGATGAAATGGAAATGCACAGTGATGCAATTCATCCGGGCGAACGAGTCATTCTCGTTGACGATCTGATTGCAACCGGCGGTACGGCTGTTGCGGCAGTCAATCTGCTGCGCCAGATGAAAGCTGAAATTGTTGCAGCCTGTTTCATTATCGATCTGCCTGATCTGGGCGGACGCAAAAAGCTGGAAGAGCTTGGTGTGCAGGTTCGCACCTTGCTGGAATTTGAAGGCGATTAAGTCTGCTTACCTGTGAGATTAGAGCATAATTTCTTTAACTTGGATCAGTTTAAGGTAAAAACTATGCTCTCATTTTTAAGTGTTAGAGCGAGTTTTGTTTGCCAAGACTGGCACACGGCGCTCTAATAAAAAGCCTGCCTGAGCAATCAGGCAGGCTTTTTATATTTCTAATGTGCTTGCGGTCAGGGCAGCTTTACCAGAGCGGCACCGTCAAATTGCATCACGCGCTCGCCATGCTGATTGGTGCCTGTGGAGTGATGGCTGAGCATAGACCAACCCGGCTTCGTCGCCAGCGGGCGAATACCGGTGATCTGTGCGGTATAGGCGATCACATCGCCTGCAAAGACCGGATGCTCCCAGCGCAGATTTTCAAAACCGGGTGAGGGGCCGAAAACCGGCGGCGTTTCTCCACGCTCCATGCAGGTTTTAACTATACCAATCATGGACTGCACATTCAGGCGCATCCAGACCGCAGTCGTGTGCCAGCCTGAGGCACAGAGTGCACCGAAAAAGCTCTCTTTGGCTGCAACCGGATCAGTATGAAAGACCTGCGGATCATATTTTTCAGCAAAGCGGATAATTTTCGCCTCGGTAAATTCATAAGAGCCGATGGTAACTGTTTTGCCGATATTCTCTTCAAGAATGGACAGCTTGCTGGTCTTTTCCATCATCACACCTCCTGAATATTCACGCGCATGAAAATTGAACCCTGCGCTTCGCAAACCGGGATGTCATTCTGGTTGGTGATCTTGTGGTTCAGCCGGATGATGCCGAGTGCAGGTTGTGAACGGGAGATACGCTTTTCCAGCACTGTTGTGGTTGCGCTGATTGTGTCTCCGGCCAGTACAGGTTTCAGCCATTTGACATATTCCACACCGGGTGCCCCCTGACTGTCTGAATTGCTGATAAAGCGGTCAGCCATCATACGCATCAGCATGGCACAGGTATGCCAGCCGGAAGCGGAAAGCCCGCCGAGAATAGACGCCTTGCCTGCTTCTTCGCTCATATGAAAAGGCTGCGGGTCAAACTCGCTGGCAAAGGCAATGACTTCTTCCGCAGTCACCAGTCTGGAGCCGAGTTGCAGGCTGTCGCCGACGATAAAATCATTATAGGTGAAATGGGGCTGGCTCAACGGCGCTCTCCTCCGTTTATATGACAAGCTGCCGTGCAATAGTGATATGTGGCTGCTTTGTTTTCGGTGTTGTATCCTATGATCTTTTACGTAAACGTCAAATGATGTTTTGTTAAATTGCACAGATACAAAAAAGCCCTGCAGAGCAGGGCTTTAAATTCGACAATAAATAAAATCAGGTGTTGAATTTGAACAGCATCACATCGCCGTCCTGAACCACATATTCTTTGCCTTCATCGCGGGCTTTACCGGCTTCTTTAGCACCGACTTCACCCTTAAAGGTAACGTAGTCATTAAACGCGATAGTCTGTGCGCGGATGAAGCCGCGTTCAAAATCCGTATGGATCACACCGGCTGCCTGCGGAGCTTTAGCACCGCGATGAACAGTCCATGCGCGGGTTTCTTTTGGTCCTGCTGTGAAATAGGTGATCAGATCAAGCAGGGTGTAGCCCGCACGGATCAGGCGATCGAGACCTGGCTCTTCCAGACCCATTTCACCAAGGAACAGCTGTGCATCTTCATCAGGCAGCTGCGAAACTTCCGCTTCAATCGCTGCGGAAATGATAACAGTTTCCGCACCCTGTTCTTTTGCCATTTTGGCAACAGCTTCAGTGTGTTCGTTGCCGTTTGCTGCATCACCTTCGGCGACATTGCAGACATAAAGCACAGGTTTGGAAGTCAGCAGGTTCAGACCCTTGAGGATCAGCAGATCATCCGGTGCAATGCCTTTCAGCAGCATACGAACAGGCTCACCATTCTGAAGCAGCTTCAGGGATTCTTCCATCATCGGCAGAACCGTTGTTGCTTCTTTGTCTTTGCCGGTTGCGCGCTTGCGGATCTGCACGATACGGCGCTCAAGGCTTTCGAGATCGGAGAGCATCAATTCTGTTTCAACAGTCTGCGCATCGGATACCGGATCAATACGGCCTTCGACATGGGTGATGTCATCGTCTTCAAAGCAGCGCAGCACATGAACAATGGCGTCGACTTCACGGATATTGGCCAGAAACTGGTTGCCCAGACCTTCGCCTTTGGAAGCCCCGCGTACCAGACCGGCAATATCAACAAAGTTGATACGGGTCGGGATCAGTTCTTTTGAGCCGGCAATATCGGCGATCTGGCGCATGCGGCTGTCCGGCACTGCAACTTCACCGGTATTCGGCTCAATGGTGCAGAAAGGATAGTTTGCAGCCTGTGCCGCAGCCGTTTTGGTCAGTGCGTTGAAGAGGGTGGACTTGCCGACATTTGGCAGGCCAACGATACCGCATTTGAAACCCATGGTAGAACCTTATCCGGTCTGGTGCGAATTTTAAGAGTAACCGGCGATGGTGCGGTTCAGCCCTTATCCTTCAGCATGAAACGTAATGAATATTGCCATTGCCTATGCGCTATGGGGCAAGCACAGGTCAAGGGCAGTGGTGTAAATTGCGGGAAAAAGCCGCTGAAATTTGCAGCTTGCAGCGCGTTTTGTGTTTAGTCGCCCTTTTTGCCAAAGAGTTTGGCCAGCATATCGGCCATAGGGCCGGTTGTCGGAACTTTGGGGGCAATCGTATTATTCTGCCGTGCCTGACGGATATGGCTCTGGGCTTTGGGTGCAGCTTTTACCGGCGCTTCCGCTTTGGCATCCTGCTTGCCGCCCATGACCAGTGACAACTTATTCATAAAGCCGTTATCGTCTTTTTTGACGAGATAGGACAGATTGTCGGCGATGCCGGTAAAGAGCAGATCCAGCCATTCATTATCGGCTTTGGCAAAATCACCCAGCACATAATGATGCACCAGATCTTTTGAGCCCGGATGACCAATACCAAGGCGCATACGGCGATATTCCTTGGAGTTCAGTAACCCGTGCATATGCTGGTCAATGGATTTGATGCCATTATGGCCATTGGCGCTGCCACCGGCTTTGACACGCAATTTGGCAGGCGGCAGATCAAGTTCGTCATAGATCACAACAAGGTCACTGATTGCCAGTTTGTAGAAACGCATTGCTTCGCCGACAGACTGACCGGAGAGGTTCATAAAAGTCTGCGGCTTGAGCAGCAGTACCTTTTCACCATCAATCATCCCTTCGGAAATCAGGCCCTGAAACTTTTTCGACCATGGCGAAAAGCGATGGCGGGAATGAATTTCATCCACGGCCATAAAACCGATATTATGACGGTTCCGCGCATATTGCGCGCCGGGATTGCCGAGGCCGGTTATCAGCAGCATGGTCGTCTCCGAGAGTTCGATATGGCAAGCGTTTTATCAGGCTGTTGCACTATCACAAACAAAAACATCTCCGGTTTGCACCGGAGATGTTTGATAAATCAGAAGCCTGAAGGCTTGAAATTTATGCTACGCGGATGAAGTCTACGTGCAGAGGCGTGTCTTTAACGCGATCCATCTGGTAGTCTTTAGGCTGAGCTTTGATGGTCTGACCGTCAACTTCGATGTTGAAAACGGTAGATTTGAAGCCGCCGCCATAAATCAGGTAATAAACTGTTTTATAGTCGATAGCGACCGAAAGAGCAGGCTGCTTGTCACCATAGATGACTGCTGGAATCTGACCGTCGTTGCGAAGTGCACGGGAGGACCCCTTACCAGCCCGTTCGCGTTTTACGGCCTTGAGAGTTTTAACTTCGCTCATGGCTTTTCCTTATCAAGTAATTTGGAGTGTTCCGCAAAATCAGGTGAAATTCCGAAACATGATATATCCGCGAAATACGCAGCAAAAACAGCGATGATACGGACATATCATTCCGCGTTGCCTCCAAGGGTGTCTACGCGGATGCGCTCTCATAAGCGATAAAACTCGTGAGTGCAAGTTTTTGTGCACAAGACTGGCATTTTTGCCCCTTATAGTGCCTGTCGCTGTGTATTCAGACGCAGCCGTGCTAAATGCGCAAGCTTCGTGACTTGGTGTTATGATACATAGCTGATAGACAAGTTCCATATCCCGAATCTTATTTTATCACACCCGTTCATCAGGGTGTTTTTTCACGTGTATTTCAGGAGGTCATATGAAGGTCGGCATCGACATGGGAGCCACAACGAACGGCACCGCGGCTATGCTCGATCTCGAAGAGCTGCTGGCCACGCGTCTGCTGGTGCAGGGTAATTCCGGTTCCGGTAAATCCTATCTGCTGCGCCGCTTGTTAGAGCAGAGCGCGCCGTGGGTGCAGCAGTGTATCATTGATCCTGAAGGCGATTTTGTCACATTGGCCGATGTCTATGGCCATGTGGTGGTTGATGCTGCACGCACCGAGGCTGAACTGACGCGTATTGCCCAGCGTATTCGTCAGCATCGTGTGTCGGTGGTGGTTAATCTTGAAGGGTTAGATATTGACCAGCAGATGAAAGCCGCCGCGGCATTCCTCAACGGTATGTTCGATGCTGACCGTGATTACTGGTATCCGATGCTGGTGGTTGTCGATGAAGCGCAGCTTTTTGCACCTTCTGTCGGTGGTGAAGTCTCCGATGAAGCGCGTAAAATCTCGCTGAGCGCGATGACCAATCTGATGTGTCGCGGACGTAAGCGCGGACTGGCCGGTGTGATTGCCACGCAGCGTCTGGCAAAGCTTGCCAAAAACGTTGCGGCTGAAGCCTCCAATTTTCTGATGGGGCGTACCTTTCTTGATATTGATATGGCGCGTGCGGCCGATCTGCTTGGTATGGATCGCCGTCAGGCCGAGCAGTTCCGTGATTTGCAGCGCGGCCATTTTGTGGCACTGGGACCTGCTTTGTCGCGCCGTCCTCTGCCTGTGAAAATCGGCAAGGTGGAAACATCTGCGCGTTCATCCAGCCCGAAACTGATGCCCTTGCCGGATTCTCCGGTTGATGCTGCTGATCTGATTTTTACGCCGAGTGCGCAAGAAGCGAAGATGATTGTGCGTCGTCCGCCACCACCGCCTCCGCCGCCGCGCCCGATTGCTGAAATTCTGGAGCAGGTTGTGAAAGCCAAGCCGGAAGCGGAAGTGCCGGATGAGCCGCTGTTTCCGGGCTTGGTGGAAGCCGAGCGTGAAGAGCTGCTGGATAAGGTGATGACCGAGATCATTGAAGATCCGGAAGCCGCCTATCGTACTGTTGCGGTGCTGTATCAGGATTTTCTGGTGCGCTGCCGTATTCATCGTGTGCCGGGGGAACCACTGGCGTTACCGGCATTCCGTCGTCGTCTTGCTGTGGCGCAGGCCAGCGGCGGGGACGAGCTGATTGATGATGAGAAGTGGCAGACTGCACTGCAATTGTCAGAAAGCCTGACCGATGATGTGCAGGGCGTGTTCCTGATTGTGGCGCAGGCTGCGGTCAAAGGTGCGCCATGTCCGTCTGATGCCACATTGGCGCGTGCCTATGGCAGTCACTCCACCAGCCGCGCCCGTCGTCTGCTGACTTATTTTGAAGAGCGCGGTCTGCTGGTTGTGCGAAATGACTTCAAGGGCATGCGTATTGTTGCATTTCCCGATATGGGCTGTGAAACCGCAGCCGGTGATCCGAACGGGCCGGATGAAAGCGCAGACGGCGCTGAGACTGCAGAATAATCAGGCTTTCATTTTCGCCATGTCGGCATCATCGAGCGCTGTTGCCCGTTGCAGGGCAGGGCGTTCCAGAAGTCTCTGGCTGTAAGCGATAAAGCTCGGGCGTTTTTCAATTGTATTGAACCCCAATCCGAAATTTACTTGCGCACCAACATAGACATCGGCTGCGGTAAAGCGGTCGCCGGTGATGTAGGGTGTTTCTGACAGCGCCTGATCCAGCACATCCATAACGGTTTCATAGGAGCCGTATCCGATAAACCGTCCCTGTTCTTCTGTCGGATTAAAGCCGCTGGCATGGTTGCTGACAGCCGCTTCTACAGGCCCTGCGCCGAAAAACAGCCAGCGATAATATTTTGCCCGCTCGTCTGCGGTTGGTGCGAGCTTAGCATCCGGAAACACATCGGCGAGATAGGCGATGATTGCAGCCGTTTCGGTGATGATGTGATCGTTATGCTGAAGTGCCGGTACTTTGCCCATCGGATTGATCGACCGGTATTCCGCGTCTTTCATAACCGGGCCGAAAGGGACGAGCTGCGTTGTGTAGGCAGTGCCGGTTTCTTCCAGCATCCAGCGGGCAATACGTCCGCGCGACATCGGATTTGTATAGAGTATAGGATCTGACATGATGCATTCTCCTCCGTTTGATGAGGAGAATGCACTGTCTTTATGAAGAAGAAAACAAAAAAGCCGGATCACTGATCCGGCTTTTTCAATTCATATGACTGACAGTTGTTAGTCGAACAGGCTGGATACGGATTCTTCAGCGGCGGTGCGGGCAATCGCTTCGCCGATCAGGCCGGAAATCGACAATACGCGGATATTATGCGCCTGATCGATTGCAGCGGTTGGCTGAATGGAATCGGTGATAACCAGTTCTTTCAGCTTGGAATTGGTGATACGGGCAATCGCGCCACCGGAGAGAACACCATGGGTGATATAGGCGGTAACGCTGGTTGCACCTTTGGCCAGCAGAGCTTCGGCCGCATTGCAGAGTGTGCCGCCGGAATCAACTATATCGTCGAACAGCAGGCAGTCTTTGCCGGTTACATCACCGATCACGTTCATCACTTCCGATTCACCCGGACGATCGCGGCGCTTGTCAACGATTGCCAGCTGCGCATCAATACGCTTGGCCAGCGAGCGGGCACGTACCACACCGCCAACGTCCGGCGAAACCACCATTACATTGGATGTATCGTAATTGGCTTTAACATCGCGGGCGATAACCGGAACGGCATAGAGATTGTCTGTCGGGATATCGAAGAAGCCCTGAATCTGACCGGCATGAAGATCAAGGGTCAGAACGCGGTTTGCACCGGCTTCGGTGATAAGATTGGCAACCAGCTTGGCGGAAATCGGTGTGCGCGGGCCAGGTTTACGATCCTGACGGGCATAGCCGTAATAAGGGAGCACTGCGGTGATGCGGCGCGCTGAAGAGCGGCGGAATGCATCGATCATGATCAGCAGTTCCATCAGGTGATCATTGGTAGGATAAGAGGTGGACTGCAGAACGAAAACGTCCTCACCGCGCACATTTTCCTGAATTTCTACGAAGATTTCCTGATCGGCAAAACGCTTTACAACGGCTTTGCCGAGCGGAATATTCAGATGTTTTGCGACGGATTCTGCTAGGACACGATTGGAGTTGCCCGCGAAAAGTTTCATGCTTTTTTGCCTCTGGCGCTGGTTTGCCTAGCGCATGGCCCTTTAATGCATTTTGCACCGGTCATGCGCGGATTCCCTGTATCCGGGTTTGATTGTGAGAGTTCAGGGTCTGCAACCCGTTCGTCTCATAAGATTTCACTTCAGCAGCTATGCATCATTTCTTCATACAACACTGGCTGGATGAGCGGCCTTTTACAAAGCTTGGCCAGTATTGCAAGGGTACAAAAGCCGCAGGGCAGCATTAATGCCCCGATATTTCACAAAAGCTGCATTTTCATGCTCTCTATAGGCCAAAAAGACACGTTTGTGTGAAGTTTCTGAGAACAGGCTTAACATGACCGGCAGGATCAGGTGAAACTGAGTCTCACCTGATATTTAACGGGGACTTGCTCTGTTTACGGAGCGTTGGCCGAGACCCAGCGGAAATAGTCCGCCAGTGTGTCATCTGCAATTTTACCCATCACAGTCGCAGGAACGGAAGACCAGCCGTTTTTGCCGGAGACTTTCTCCTGACCTTGCAGGCGATGTACGCGATTGCCCTGCTTATCCATGACATCCCAGACATAAAGCACAGAAGTCTGATTATTCTCGGTGAGGTTAGACAGATAGCCTTTGAGAATATAATCGGCTTCGGTTTCCATATTCGAGGCGAGAGTGATGGATTGTGTTTTTATGATTGTGTCAAAACGCAATGAGAGCGGTGTCACAATCTCCAGCGGTGCGCCGATGATCGGTGCAATATAGAGTTTGTAATTACGCACCTTGGCCATATTCAAAGGCGCCTGAGCAGCCTGTGCGGGCTGACCAAAATCAGAGGTCAGCGGGGCAAGTGCCGCGCTTTTCTCACTGGTCGTCTGCGTGGAGCAACCAGCCAGCAGAAGGGCTGATGCCAGCAACGGTACTGTTGCGGAAGACTTAAAAAGCAACAGCGGTGTTGCTTTCCGTTTTAAAGAAGCATCAACAGAGGCAGATAAAGTAACCGGCATCGGCTTCAGTTCCCGTTAAATAATCACCAGATCAAGACTGCTCTTCGACAGGCTTTCGGCAGGGCCGTTGGTGGTCAGATAGGTCTGGCCTAAGGTCATGGCCGTATTGGTTTCAGAATCCATAATAATCATATGGGCAAACAGCGTCATATCCGGCTCAATACGCTCGGTATTGCCCGCATAGAACATCTGCGGATCCATCCATGACGGTGTGAAGCGCGCACCAACAGAATAGCCGCAGGCATTGAGGCGGTGCCGCGTCAGGGAATGGGCTTCCAGTGCTTTGGCATGGGCTTCAAAAACATCACCGAATGTTGAAGCCGGGGTCAGGGCGGCTTCAACAGCCATCAGGGCTTCATGTGCTGCCTCATACAGTTCCTCATGGCGCTTGGTGGCTTTGCCGGTCAGCACTGTACGCATCATCGGCGCATGGTAATGGCGGTAGACACCGGACCATTCCAGCGTGAGCTGATCGTTTTTATACATTTGCCTGCGGCCGGATTTGTAGCGGCAGAGCAGGGCATCAGGGCCGGAGCCGATAATATATTCATTGGCCGGAAAATCGCCGTCGCCGAGGAAGTTTGCTTCCATCATCGCGGCAAGAATATTCGCCTCATTGGCATTGCTGCGTACCTGCTCCAGCGCGGCATCATAAATGGCATCACTCAAGGCTGCAGCTTTGCGGGCATAATCGGCTTCCACAGGACTTTTCAGCAGACGCAGGCGATCAACCATGCCGGAAGCATCAATCACCTTGGCAAAGCTGTTCAGCTGCTCATCCAGTTTACGGCCATTGGCTGCGGTCAGTCCGTGGGTCTGGTATTCAACACCGATGCGGGCGCCGAGCAAGTCCATATCATTGAGCAGATTGCGCAGATCAACCGCAGGATTGGCGTTCTCGCGATCTGTCCATTGCACGATATGTTCAATCGTAGAGGTGTGGCGCGCCTGACGCAGGTCGGCGGAGCGTGTCATCAGCACCATGCTGCCGTCCTGTTTGACAACCAGACACTGGAAAAAACAGAAGCCGAAAGTGTCATAGCCGGTCAGCCAATACATGCTTTCCTGAGAGAACAGCAGCAATGCATCAAGCTTGTTCTCAGCCATGCAGAGCATCAGCCGGTCACGGCGTGCCGCAAATTCTTCCGGTGCAAAATGAAGTGCCATAATTATCTCCGCATTGAACAAACGACTGTGCCGCTTGCCACTCTGTGAGCAGCTCAGCAAGATCATCTATGTTTTCAGAACCGGAAGCGTTTACTTCCGGATGGCAATCGCGGCGATCTGGCGTCCGTAATCCGGTTCCTTGCGATGGGTAGTGCGGCGATAAGAGAAAAACCGCGTTTCATCGGCATAGGTACAGAGATCAAGAGACGCTGTCTGGATACCGCAGGCTGACAGACGATCAACGATAAAGCTCCAAAGATCAAACATTTTACGCGCCGGATCGCTTGAAGGGCGGAAATATTGTTCATAACTTTGATCGCGGGCAGTGAATTCCGCAACGAATTCAGCCCCCACTTCATAATTGTCCTGACCGATGCAGGGCCCTAGAACTGCGCGGATTTTTGACCGTTCCGCGCCCAGATTGACCATAGCTTCCACGGTGTTTTCCAGAACACCGGCAAGCGCACCACGCCAGCCCGCATGAGCGGAGCCGATAATGCCCGCTTCCGGCTCACAAAACAGCACAGGACCACAATCAGCACTCAATGCACCCAGAATCAGTCCCGGCACATTGGTCACCATCGCATCGGCCTGCGGCCGTGGCGAAGGCAGGGCCTCGGTGATAGTCAGAACGGTTGGTGAATGCACCTGATAGAGGGTTTGCAGGTCTTCCGGCTGAAGATCGAAATAGGCGGCTACGCGGCGGCGGTTTTCCGCCACAGCATCAGGATCATCTTTAGAACCTGCACCGACATTGAGGCTGTCATAAATGCCGGAAGATACGCCGCCGAGACGGGTGAAAAACCCATGCGCGATGCGGTCATTGGTTTCGAGCAAAGGAGAGCGGATCGGATCAGGCATATTGGTCATGATAGTCTCTCTGGAAAATGAAATATCAGATTGTTTTCAGGTCGGGATAAGTGACGCTTAAGACTTTAAACAGGCTGCCCATCTGGTTTGGCGCAGCCAGCCGCTCCACATCATCACGGATTTGTTCCTGCACGCTGGCAGATTTACCGGCGCCAAGCTGACCTGCACGGCTGAGCAGACCCATTCTCAACAGGAAGCCGCCCTGTTCTTCAGCTTTTATCGTGCAGCCGAGGCCGGAAGCAATTTGCGCGAGAGCGGCAAAATCCACATGTGTAGTAATATCGGCCTGACCGGGAGCGATGAACACATCCTGATAGGCGTGCTGATAGAGTGCCTGCAAGGTGTCGCCGAAACCGGCTTCATGAGAGCCATAGTCAATCAGCAAAGCCGCACCTTTGTGCTTGCGGATATGTTCGCTGATTTGCTGCATCAGTGCAGAACGAGCCGGTGAGGCCTCGAAAATTGTACCTTCTGGTGCTGTTTCATGGCCTTGAGGCAGAAGTGTGGGGTCAATGCCGCCGGTACCGGTGGTAAAGCAGAGTTCCGGTGCTGCCTCATTGCGGGTTGCAACCATACGCTCAACAAAGCGGCCTTCATGTTTAACATATTGATGATCCGGCAGCGCATCGAACAATTCATTGGCGACGAGGATCAGCGTGTTTTGCGGGATTTCCCCGAAGCTTTTATACCAAGCCATGTGAGGGGCGGCACCCTCAAGCTTTTTCTTTTGCACGCCTGTCAGCCGGTCGCTGGTTTCCACCATTGCAATATGGGTGGTGCGCAGCATGCCCGGTGCCAGTTTGCCAGCCGCGCGCAGCAGGTCGCTCATCAAAGTGCCGCGACCGCCGCCAATCTCGCAAATGGTGCAGTTTTCCGGTTTGCCCAGAGCTTCCCAATGGCTGACGACCCAAATGCCGATCAGTTCACCAAACATCTGGCTAACTTCCGGCGCAGTGATGAAGTCACCTTTCGCCCCGAACGGCTCACGGGTCATGTAATAACCGCCGTCATGATCGGCGAGGCAGAAAGCCATATAGTCTGCCACGCTGATCGGTCCGCCATTGGTAATCAAGCGGATCAGACGCTGTTTCAGCTTGTCTGCGGCGGGGATTGTCGTTTCTGCCATTGTTTATGCCTTTGCCGCAGCTCGGTTTCCGCGCCACATTGCCCAGACACCGAGCAGTACCATCGGAACAGACAGAACCATGCCCATGGTCATCCAGCCGCCGACTAGATAGCCGAGCTGTGCGTCCGGCTCGCGGAAGAATTCAACCAGAATACGGGACAAGCCATAACCGGCGACAAAGGCACCGGCGATGAAGCCCGGAGCTTTGAGCTTGTTGCCCTTCCAGATCAGCAAAGCGAGTACGAAGAACAATACAAAACCTTCGAGTGCTGCTTCATAAAGCTGGCTCGGGTGGCGTGGCAGCGGTCCGCCATTGGGGAAATAAACTGCCCATGAAACATCGCTGACGCGACCCCAGAGTTCTGAATTGATGAAATTGGCAATGCGCACGACGCCGAGGCCGATCGGTACACCGGCGGCGATTGTGTCGAACATACTCCAGACAGGAATGCGACGCTTGCGTGCAAACAGGATCATGGCAACGGTCGTGCCGAGAATTCCGCCATGGAAGGACATGCCGCCGTCCCAGACAGCCGGTATTTCCAGCGGATTGCTGATATAGAAACCGAAATTATAAAACAGCACGTAACCGAGACGGCCGCCGATCACAACGCCAAGGGCTGCCCAGAGCACAAAATCATCCAGAGCCAGCGGATCCATAGGCGCATTATTGTTCGGCCACAGACGCGCTGTGTTTACAAGTTTCTTGCCATACCACCACGCAAACAAAATGCCGATGACATAGCCGATACCATACCAGTGCACGGAGAGCGGCCCTATGGAAAACAGCACAGGATCAATATTTGGGAAGGGCAGTGCAGCCATTATGATCTGCGGTTCGGTCATTCTTCACTCCGTTATGGCTGCGTCTGCTATCATGTGTTCCAGCACTGGTTTGTACTGTTGTTGATGAGGCATAGCGAATTTTTGTTCAGGATAAAAGTCCGTTGCTTTTATGGCTTTATTCGGGTTCCAGTGGTCTGATACCGGCATTTGCATCCCGTGGATGTAGATGCTGAGCAAATGTCGGTATTGAAATGACCACTGGCAATTATATGAAACGAGTAGATTTTCGAATTTGACGTTTGAAACAACATTGATGTCGGTCGGGGGCAAACGTCAAATTCAATCCACTCGCCTTAAGCCGAACTTAAATGTCTGACAAAGTAAGACTGTTTAAGTCTTGCATACGATATAATGCGGGCTTATCTCAGAAGCAGAAGTTTATTTCCGCCTGTGGCGGCTAAAAAGAGGTGATCCAATGAGTAATGCAACCGGTAAAGTTCTTGATGAACTCGCAAAACTCGTCACTGATGCTGCGGGTGCCGCGCAGGGCGTGCGTCGTGAAGTCGAGACAGCAATGCGCTCTCAGGGTGAAAAATTGCTCAACACTTTGGATGTTGTGCAGCGTGAAGATTTTGAAGCCATGCGTGAAATGGCGGTCAAAACCCGTACCGAAAACAGTGCCCTGACTGTTAAAATTGCCGAGCTTGAAGAGCGTATTGCTAAAATCGAAGCAGCACTGACAGAAAAACCAGCGAAAAAAGGCGCTTAAGGTCTAAAAATCTCAAAGATTTTTTAACTTTTTATTCACAGGGGTGAATGCCTAAAAGCCCTTATTCCAGAATCGGTTACAGCGGCGCCCACTCGGGCGCCGTTTGTTCTTTCCACATGGTTTCTTAGAGTTTTGACAAAAAGGACTGGTACTCTGACTCAGCATCAATAGACTGAAAACACTGCATGATTCGTAATTGAGTCATGAAGCATGGCAGAAGCGGGGAGTGGCAGGGCAGTGAGTTCAGCCGCACAGATCCGGTTGATGTGCCAGTGTAACAGTCATGTGTTTGCGCGTGTGTTGGAGGCGGGGTTGCAGTGTTTGGCAACATTTGTCTCGGCCTATTAACCAGTGTGTCTTTTTTGCGGCGCTTGCTGCGGGGGGATGCATTCCGGCTGCGTATTTATGACAGCCGGAATCCGGGTTTTGCTCTTACGGGTAAACCCAAAAACAGGGAACGAACATGAACCTTCTTGAGCTCGATATCGCTCGCGATGCACATCCGGTGGATGTCATTGAACAGGTTGCGCATGCCAATGACTGGGCTTTTGACCGTACCGGTGACGATGAGATTGCGGTTTCTGTTGTCGGTAACTGGACGGATTATCATCTTTCATTCTCGTGGATGGAAGAGTTTGAAGCGCTGCATCTGGCCTGCGCCTTTGATGTCAAGGTAAGTGAGCCCCGCGTGAATGAAGTCATGCGTCTGCTCTCTCTGATTAATGAGCAATTGTTGATGGGGCACTTTGATCTGTGGCGGCAGGAAGGGGCGATAATGTATCGCCAGTCCCTGTTGCTGGCGGGCGGCGCTAAGCCGACCAGCCGTCAGGTTGAGGTGTTGCTGGCCAGCGCGCTGGAGGCTTGTGAATGCTATTATCAGGCTTTCCAGTTTGTGGTCTGGTCGGGCGTGCCAGCGAAAGAGGCTTTGCAGGGCGTGTTATTTGAAACCGTCGGCCGGGCTTAAGGTGATAAAACAAGCGCTGCCTGTTTAAAAAGGCAGCGCCAGAGCGCCGTGTGCCAAGCTTGGCACACAAAGGTCGCTCTAACACTTTAAAATTAGAGCATAATTTTGTCTTAAACTGATCTAAGTTTAAGGAATTATGCTCTAATGCATGTCGCGGAAAAGCGGGTACCGGTTTTCCGATAGTGACATGCGTAAAAACTTGGAGATAGAGCGAGCGCAGTGGTTACAATTAAACGCGACACGCTCTATAAGCATGGGGGGTATTGTGTCTGAGTATCAGGAAATCAGTTTTGCGGATTTTGAAAAAGTCGACATCCGCACCGGTACGATTATTGAAGCGGAAGTTTTCGTCAAAGCCCGCAAGCCTGCCTATAAGCTGAAAATTGATTTCGGCGATGTGATTGGCATTAAAAAATCATCTGCACAGATTACTGTTCATTATACGCCGGAAACGCTGGTCGGTCGTCAGGTTCTGGCTGTAGTTAATTTTCCGCCGCGCCAGATCGGTCCGTTTATGTCTGAAGTATTGACACTCGGATTTGCTGATGAAAATGGTGATATTGTGTTGGCAGCAACAGAGCGAAATGTACCGAACGGGAAAAAACTGATATAACCTTATTTTTCAAAGAATATAATTATCATTTTTAATTATATTCTTTGATGTTATGTATTTATATAATTTATCTAAAATATGACATAAATGCCTTTGATAATTCCCGGTATTTTTATCGGAGTTATTCTATGATTAATAAGAAAATCATTTTATTTTCTGTTTTATTCACTTGTATTGCGAATGGTGCTTATGCCGCAAGTAAGCCGCTTGACGAAGCGGACGTAGTGATTGTGAATTCCACAATGCGTAATCAATCGGCCATCACTGTGGGCGACATGCTTCAGTTTTCCAAAACCTTTAATGTGGCTGTCCTGAATGCGAGTGATAAGCCGCTCAATCTTTCTGCCGGATGCTTTAAAGCGGTGATGCCGGATAAAACCGAGCTGTCCGCTGATACGATTGAGAAACTCCTGACAACCGGTACATTAAAAGCCGGAGAAGAGCGGAAAGGCTTTGTCGGTTTCTCATCGCCTGATGACAGCGTTTACAATGCGCAGGCTGTGAAGTTTCTGTCATCGTGTAAATAAGGCTGCACCGCATATTATGCAGAAGTTCAGTTCAGGTGCCGGATATAGCTGTGTCCAGTACCTGAATTCTTGTATCACGCAGGAATGCTGATAATGGCACGCAAGCCGCCTTTCGGGCTGCTGTCCAGTGTAATATCTCCGCCATGATTTCGGGCAACATCGCGGGCAATCGCTAAGCCCAAGCCAGTGCCGCCTGCGTCCTGATTGCGGGCTTCATCCAGGCGTACAAAAGGTTTGAAAACCTCTTCCCGTTTATCTTCCGGTATGCCGGCACCATCATCATCGACCACAATGGTCAGCCAGTCATCCTTGTGTGTTGCTGTTAAATGCACCGACTGTGCATAGCGGAAAGCATTGCCGACAAGATTGCTGACCAATCGAGTGAATGCATTCGGGCGGACGTGAATATTGCTGTTACCGTGCATCTCAGTGGAGAAACCACGATTGCGCAGCCGTGCTTCTTCTTCCAGCTTCGTGAAGAGGATTTGCAGATCCAGAACGCCTTGCTCCTCACTGCCTTCACCGCGTGCAAAAGCCAGATAGCCTTCCAGCATATTCTGCATGTCGGTAATATCCTGATTAAGCGGCACGGTATCAATTTTGCTGCCGGCAATGGCCAGTTGCAGTTTAAAGCGCGTGAGAATGGTGCGCAGATCGTGGCTCACGCCGCTGAGCATGGCTGTGCGCTGTTCAATCTGTCGTTCAATGCGTTCGCGCATCTGAATAAAGGCAATGCCCGCCTTGCGCACTTCTTCAGCGCCATGGGGGCGGAAGCCGACAGGCATGGGCTGACCTTTACCGAAACTTTCAGCCGCTTCTGACAATTGCTGGATCGGTTTGATCTGGTTGCGCAAAAAGGCAATCGCTATGGTCAGCAAAACCAAGGCCGTACCAATCATCCATGTGAGGAAGATCAGCGTATTTGAAGCATAGGCCTGACTGCGCTTGGCAAAAACACGCAGCACTTTATCGTCCAGCTGAATGCGGATCTCTACCAGATCGGAATCGCCGACCGTATCAATCCAGAATGGCCGGTTGATCTGGCGGGTGATTTCTTCATTAAGAAAGTAATCAAGAATAGAGAAAAACGGTTTTGGTCCCGGAGGCGGAAGCGGCGAGGGCGGCAAGACGGATACGTTCAGATCCAGCCGTTGTTGCGCTATACGGATAATATTCGCGTAATCAGGTTCCTGCGGATAGGTTTCCAGAATATCAATAATAGCAGAGATGTCGCGTACAACCGCCGTGGACAGACGTTCTGTGACCATCTGCCAGTGCCGTTCCATAAAGACGAAGGCAATAACCGACTGCAACAGCACCATCGGAGCGATGATGATGATGAGCGAGCGCGCATAAAGCCGCTTGGGCATACGCAATGCCAGCCAGTCGGAAAACCTTTTCCAGAGCAACTGCTATTTTCTCCTGTTCGTCAGGATTATGTTATTGGCGATGAGAGCTTTTATTGCTCAATGCTCAGCTTGTAGCCGATACCGCGCACTGTTTGCAGCCAGATTGGATTAGCAGGGTCCACTTCAATCTTGCGGCGCAAACGGTTGATCTGCACGTCAATTGTTCTTTCTCCGACTTCCCCGTCCTGACCTGTCAGTTCATGACGCGGTACTGTCTCGCCGGCACGTTCAGCGAAGATCGTCATGATATCCTGTTCACGATCTGTCAGTTTGATAACTTCGCCGCCTTGTTTGAGTTCCTTGCGCGGAATGGAAAAAGTGTAAGGGCCGAAAACGATCTGCTCGATAATATGCTGTGTCGGCTGAGCACCGCGGCGCAGAATATTATTGATACGCAGCGTCAGTTCACGCGGATCAAACGGTTTGGAGAGATAGTCATCGGCACCGGCTTCGAGGCCGCTGATACGGCTGTCGGTTTCAGAAAGCGCGGTAAGCATCAGAATTGGCACATTTTTCTGCTCACGCAGCGAACGGGTCAGCTCTACACCGCTTTCACCCGGCATCATGACATCGAGAATAATGAGATCGAAATCAATACCTTCGAGCTTGCGGCGGGCTTCCTGCGCATTGGCTGCCATTGTAACGCGGTAACCGGTGGTGCTCAGATATTGCGAGAGCAGGCTGCGGATACGGGTATCATCATCAACCACCAGCAGGTGCGGGGCATCATCGGACAAAATTGTGTCTTCGCCGGTCATTGTTTCTACCCTTTCAGTACAAAGCTTTTTCTGCCTTTGGTAAGGCGTGAATTCAGCTTTATTATTTCGTTTTCAGCTGTCTGTTTATCTGTGCGGACTGCCTTCGGATATACACACTATGTGAATGAAGGCTGTTTATATTTACCGGTTGAGCGGCAGGCTGTCGATCTGATCGCGCTGGTCGCTGTTAACCATAGCTTTCAGGAAGTTCTGGATAATTTGTTTTTCCGTGACATTGCTTTCAGCCAGAGCTGCCGCAATGCGGTTTGACTGTGGTTGTGTCAGAGAAAGAATAAGCTCGCGGCCGGAAACAGTCGGATATAATTCCCGCTGGCGGCGGTCGGTTTCACCGGTCAGCTGAATAATATGGCCGTTATCGACCAGTTGTTTCAGAACACGGGCAAGACTTTGTTTGGTGATCTTCAAAACATCCAGCAATTCCGCGACGCTCATGCCGGGTTTGCGGTTGACGAAATATAAGACACGGTGATGTGCGCGGCCGAAGCCCATGGTTTCAAGCTGCTTATCAGGGTCAGCTGTGAAATCGCGATAGGAAAAGAACAGAAGCTCAATGATGCCCAGATCGTTGACCTCATCTTCTGAGAGGGCTGAACGAATAGTAGTATCATTGTGATTGAAACGCACGTCCGGTCTCCGGTTCTTTCATATTTCAGTCTGTATAGTTCTATCAGCCTGTTTGTTATGCGGATAGATTACCTGCATCTTACTTTCAATTCTCCGTTTTAGAAACATCCATGGCAACATTCTGAGGCCAACATCCTGCATTTTCAAATGCTCTGCTGCGTAAAACTGATTCTGTGCGAAATTGTATGATTACGGTCAGTTCAGAAGGGATGAAACATGCTGAATTTATCAGGTAATAATTATAAGAATTGACAGACTCCTTTTTCTTGTCATCATCTAGATGTCAAGGCGTTCTACTTTGATGTTTAACATTAATTGGGGTGACAATTATGGATGCCATTATTCCTATTCTTGTGCAGTTAGTCGCCGGTGCTGTCGGTGGTAATCTGGCAGGCGCAGTTAAGAATCTCAGCCTTGGAACAACAGGCAATACAGTTGCCGGTGGTATCGGCGGTCTGATCCTGGGTCAGCTTCTGCCAATGCTGTCCGGTGGCGGTCTTGATTCTGCGCTGAGCGGTATTGTCGGACAATTGATCGGTGGCGGTGCCGGCGGTGCTGTTTTGACGGCCGTAATCGGTCTGATTAAAAACAGCATGGCCAATAAAGCCTGATCGTACAAAATCGGGATTAATTACCTTATGACCGGCAGGGTATGATATCGTGCCGGTCATAAGAATATGATTTTTCTTCAGGCAGTGTGCGCGCACTGCTTTTTTCATTTACGCGACCTATATAAGAGACAGCTCCGGCTGTCCTTTTTTGTTTGTGCAAGAGCGTGTCGCGCTTAATTGTACGCATGGCACTCGCTCTGGATTCTTTTATGGTCGCATGTTCGCGAAAACTGAATGAACCCATTTGAGCCAGACATGCTCTATGCAAAACGAAAACCGGCCATAGAATGCAAACGATAATCGGGTGATAAATGAGCAAGCTTCAGGCAATCATAGTTGCAGTCACGCCTTTCCGGCAGAATTGTACAATCCTGTTCGATAAGGACAGTAAAAAAGGCGTCGTTATTGATCCGGGCGGTGATGTTGATGCGCTCAAGGAAGTGATTGAGAATAATCAGCTAAAAATTGAAGCGATCTGGATTACGCATGGCCATGTCGATCATATCGGTGCTGCCGCTGATCTGCGTGATGCATTGCAGGTGCCGATTATCGGTTCTCAGGAAGAAGATGCGTTTCTCTATGATAATGTGGAGGCCTCGGCGGCTAAATTTGGTCTGGGCGAAGGCTTCCGCAATTTTCAGCCGGATCGCTGGCTGAAAGAAGGGGACGTCTTGCAGGTTGCCGGAGAGGATTTTGAAGTCCTGCATTGTCCGGGGCATTCACCGGGGCATGTGGTTTTCATAAATAAAGCCATGCATTTTGCAATTGTCGGTGATGTCTTGTTCAACGGATCGGTTGGCCGCACGGATTTGCCGGGCGGGGATCATGAAACATTGATCCGTTCCATCAAGGAGAAGCTGCTGCCACTCGGTGATGAGTTCAGCTTTATCTGCGGTCATGGTGCAGGTAGCCGCTTTGGTGATGAGCGCAGAGGCAACCCGTTTCTGGTGTAATTGAGCTGTCTTGGAAGAGGATAACTCTGAGTGTCGGACATCTCATTGGGCAGCTTAGTGCCCTAATAAAAAACCGCCGGTGGGACCGGCGGTTTTTTCATCTGAGCGGGATCAGTTTGCAACGCAGAAGTGATCCTGACCATCATAGCCGCGGAATGTACCGGACTGGGCATTGAAGGAGCGGTATTTCTGGGAGCACCAGTTATACCATTCGCGTGTCCATGGCTGGTAGGAGCCACGGTAGTCACGTCCATAATTACCGCGTGCCGGCTGGGCAGGATAGAAGGTCTGCGGTGGCGGAGGTGCGTTGTAAATCGGTTCACGATAAACAGGTTGCGGTTGTGGCTGGGATATGGCTCCGGCGATAATTGCACCGGCTGCAAGGCCAAGCACACCTGCGGCTATCGCATTGTTGCGATCACGGCGGCGGTCGCGGCGATCCCAGTCTCTGTCACGGTTACGCCAGCCATTATCATGATTCCAGCCGCCATTGTTCCAGCCTCCGTGGCGGCGTCCCCAGTCATCAGCGGATGCAACTGAGAGATTGCCAGCTATCGTGGCAATGGAGAGGCCTGCGATCAGAGCGGTTTTGGTCAACTTATTCATCATAATCTGTGCCTCCTTACGAAGCTTTACGCATTCGGCAATGCCGGTTTTGGTCTTCTCTCATCCGCAACTTAATGTCTGAGATAAGATGATGATCAATCATTAGAGCAGGGCATATGAATGCTTGCTGAACAGAAAATAAGGGCAATGTTCAGCTTTTTAAATATCTCCGTCTTTCACGATTAATGACAAGCAGCATGGATTTGAAAGCATGAATTTACGTGTTTGCAAGACGTGCGAGTGCGGTGCTTAAACGGGAATCGTTTGCTGGTGTAAGATATTCACGAAAACAACGGGATAGCAGGCTCTCCGGTGAGAGGGGGCAATCCGGTAATGCTCTGCGAACCGGCGTGAACTGTCTTTTTTGATTGTCAGACTGTATCAGAAAGTGAACAGCGAGCGTTTAAAAGAGCGAAGTTTGCGCTCTGCGGGTAATAAAAAACCCCGGCGTAACCGGGGTTTCTGAATAAAGCACTGCTTATAGTCTGACTTCCATGAGAATACCACGCAGAAATCATATATAGGCAGTCTGGTGCTTTTTATTCGGTAATGCTGATGTCTACAGCTTTAGGGCCTTTGCCGCGACGATCCGGTTCAGTTTCGAAAGAAACTTTCTGATTGTCAGCGAGGTTTGTGAGGCCGGAAGCCTGAACAGCAGAGATATGTACGAAAATATCTGGTCCGCCATTATCCGGTTTGATAAAGCCAAAGCCTTTTTCACCATTAAAGAATTTGACTACGCCGGTTTGTGCCATGGGATACGTTCCTTTTCCTTGGCGCCGTCTTGGCCTTTCAGCCGCAACGGAATTTTTCGAACCGCTATGCGCACCACACGCCCAGCGGTAGGGGTATGCAGGCAGTTATCGAAATCAGGAAAGGAGCCGATCATTGTCAGTTGCCTGACCCGGAGCTTATAGCGGTTCCGGCGCGCCGTTCTTCCAGTCTTCCATTGTTCGCCAAATGCCCGAACATTTGAAGACTGATCTATAGAGAGGTATTTGGCAAGCAAATTTTTGTTATGATGCTGTTTTTTCTTTGCCAAGTTGGGCTGCAATAAAAAATAAATAGTCATAAATACAAAGATACTTCACTAAAAAGAAAATCAAGATGACTTAAGTTTTATTTAGTTTTGAAAATTGTTGTATAATAACTGAATTGTGTAGTTCTTTGTGATTGAAGGAAGTCGGATCACTTAAAAAATCGCATATTTTGAGAAAAAATACACAAAAAGGCTGCTTTCGATTTTTAAAGACGTTGTTTTCACTGCTGAAATTGAACAATTGCTGGTATTCCGGTTGTGTATTCCGGTTGTCGCTTATTCCGGAAAGTGATGCAGCCCCGTGCATTTTACCTTCACTGCCGCCAAAGGCTCTGAATGTCTCAGCGGTTTCTGCGAATGATGCACGAACCGCCACTGATTCTGATGGTCTGGCAGAGATTATCCGCCGTCTGACGACTGTTCGCACCGAGGCGGGCAACATAGATACCTCTTCTGCCGATCGGGCTGCGGACACGGGAAATATAGACTTCACGTCCGGCGAACAGTTTCGGATTCTGTTTGCGCAAGCGGTTCCATTGAGCGCTGACAACACTTTGGCGGAAATTTCCTGCCACCTGAACCGCCCATGGAAACGGATTAAGCTGCGCCATAGAGAGTGAGCGGGATTTGATGACGGGTAACAGCTGGCAGGCTTGCTGAAATGACAGTTTGTCATCCAGTGGTGTGTCGGTCAGTTCCTGTCCGGTGCTGAAATGATCCACGCTTTTGCCGGTAATGGAGAGAACATAATTCTCTGTCTCCAATGGCAGAAATCCGCCATTCTTCATCCAGTTGGACAAACGGGTCGGTCCTGCATTATAGGCCGCGGCTGCCAGCCCCCAATTGCCGAAACTACTATGCAGATCTTTCAGGAACGATGCCGAGGCGGGCAGAGCCAGCTCAATATTGAAAGCATCAGTCAGGCCGCGTTCTTTAGCTGTGTAAGGCATGAATTGCGCAATACCCTGCGCCCCGACAGGGCTGACAGCCAGATGATCAAAACGGCTTTCTTTCCAGATCAGGCGGGCAAAGAAATTCGGCGGGATGCCATGTTTTTCGGCTGATCCGGCAATCAGGCGGCAGATTTGCGCAACATCCGGTGCAGGTTTCGCGTCGGTGTCAGACTTCCCGCTCTGTTTTTTCTCCGCTATGGGAGGGGCAGATTCAGCCGGTTTTTCCTGCTGCTCTTGTGCAAAGGCAGCGGACAGACCAGAGACCGGAACAGACAGCATGAGTGCAGCAAATAATCCGGCCGGAAGACGCATAGGCTGATCCTGTCAGAATATATCGCAAAAATCCTGCGCGGGTTTTGAGACATATGTTAATGCAAGAAATGGAAAACGCACATAGCTTTCATGCGTTTTCCGTCTTACCCTGTCAACACAGACAGGATGCAACACGTTATTTGCCGGGACGTCCGGTCTTGCCGGAGCGTCGGGTTTTGCGTTTCACATCCACCGGATCTTCATAGGAGCCGGCGCCGGCGCGATGCCGCCTGACCGGAGCCGGATCGTCGTTGCTCTGCGGGCTGAGCGGTTTCACCATATCTGTTCCGGGCCCCATATTGTCGAGCGACGGTTTTTTAAACAGGGATGGTGACGGCGATGTTCTGCCACCTCTGGACGGCCGTTCAAGGGACAGTTCCGCTTCGCGTGCCAGCGGATCATCAGCAATAGCCAGTTCCTTTTCTCGCAGACGTTTGATTTCGTCACGCAGCCTTGCTGCCGTTTCAAAGTCAAGATCAGCTGCCGCGTCACGCATTTTCTTCTCAAGATGCTCAAGATGCGCTCCGAGATTATTGCCGACCATCCCGCCTTGTTCTGCAAAGCCGCTGATATCCGCGCGTACATGATCCCGCTCATAAACGGAATTGAGAATATCCGAGATATTCTTGCGCACCGATGCCGGTGTGATGCCATGTTCGGTATTATAGGCAACCTGCTTCTCACGACGACGGCTGGTTTCCTCCATCGCGCGTTGCATAGAGCCGGTGATCGTATCGGCATAAAGAATAACGCGGCCATCGACATTTCGCGCTGCACGGCCGATTGTCTGCACCAGTGAGGTTTCCGAACGCAGGAAGCCTTCTTTATCCGCATCGAGAATTGCAACGAAGCCGCATTCCGGAATATCCAGACCTTCGCGCAGCAGGTTGATGCCGATCAGCACATCAAATGCACCAAGGCGCAGGTCACGGATAATCTCGATGCGCTCCAGCGTATCAATATCCGAGTGCATATAACGGACGCGCACACCCTGTTCATGCAGATATTCTGTCAGGTCCTCGGCCATGCGCTTGGTCAGCACTGTGACCAGCGAGCGGTAGCCGTTCTTTGCTGTTTCGCGGATTTCTCCCAGCACATCATCGACCTGCGAACGGGCTGGGCGCACTTCAACCGGCGGGTCAATCAGGCCGGTCGGGCGGATCAGCTGTTCAGCAAACACACCGCCGGATTGTTCCATTTCCCATTTGCCGGGGGTTGCTGATACCGCAACGGTTTGCGGGCGCATTGCATCCCATTCTTCAAAACGCAGCGGGCGGTTGTCCATGCAGGAGGGCAGGCGGAATCCATATTCCGCAAGCGTTGCTTTACGACGGAAGTCGCCGCGATACATGCCGCCGATCTGCGGAACGGTAACATGACTTTCATCGATGAAAACCAGAGCATTGTCAGGAATATACTCGAACAAAGTCGGTGGCGGCTCACCCGGCTGGCGGCCGGTGAGATAACGTGAGTAGTTTTCAATACCGGCGCAGGAGCCGGTCGCCTCAAGCATTTCCAGATCAAAGGTTGTGCGCTGTTCAAGGCGCTGGGCTTCGAGCAGACGTCCGGCATTATTCAGTTCGACGAGGCGGTGCTTTAGCTCTTCCTTGATGGATTTGATCGCCTGATTAAGGGTCGGACGCGGCGTCACATAATGCGAATTCGCATAGATTTTTACGGATTTGAGATCGCCGGTTTTCTGACCGGTCAACGGGTCGAATTCCGTAATGGTTTCAATCTCGTCACCAAAGAGCGAGATACGCCATGCACGGTCTTCCAAGTGGGCAGGGAAGAGTTCAATCGTATCGCCGCGCACACGGAAGGAGCCGCGCACGAAATTGATATCCTGACGCTTATATTGCTGCGCCACCAGATCGGCAAGCAATTGGCGCTGATCGAGACGGTCGCCGATCGTCATTTCAAAGGTCATTGCCGTATAGGTTTCGACCGAACCGATACCGTAAATACAGGAGACCGAGGCGACGATAATCACATCATCGCGTTCCAGCAGTGAGCGGGTGGCGGAGTGGCGCATCCGGTCGATTTCTTCATTGATCGAGGATTCTTTCTCAATGAAGGTATCGGAGCGCGGCACATAAGCTTCCGGCTGATAATAATCATAATAGGATACGAAATATTCGACCGCATTATTCGGGAAGAAGCTTTTGAACTCTCCGTATAGCTGGGCTGCCAGTGTCTTATTCGGTGCGAGAATCAGAGCAGGACGCTGTGTGCGTTCAATAATATTGGCAACGGTAAAAGTTTTACCCGAACCGGTCACGCCGAGCAGAACCTGTGTCTGATCGCTGTTTTCAATACCTTCCACCAGATCGGCGATGGCTGTCGGCTGGTCACCGGAAGGGGTATATTCGGTTTCCATTTTAATCTGGATGCCGCCCTCGGACTTAGCAGGGCGTTCCGGCCGGTGCGGTGTCCAGAGTTTACCGTTTTTGAACAGCGGATTGCCGGATTCAATCAAAGCAGACAGCGCTTCTACGGTTGCAGTGGCACCGCTGGAAGGCATATTGGCTGCATCTTCCATGGTGATATCCATGCCGGAGACAGGATTGAGACCTGCCGCTACGCGTTCTTTCAGCGTGGCTGCTTTGGCTCTGGATGTAGGTGCCTTGGAGGTGTCGCTTTTTTTCGGGGCGGTTTTCTTTGGGGGTGCCGGTTTGGTAACAGGCAGTGCTTCCGGCTGCTCAGCCATTTCACTGATCATCCGCGACCAGTCGCCAACCGAAGAGGAGAGCGGAATGCCTGAAAATTCTGCCTGAGGCACTTCGCCGAAACCATCAACTTGCGGTGTTTCACCGAAACCCTGTTGCTGCTTGTTCAAATCAGCAGGGGGCTGTGATGACTTATCTTTTTTGGACATGTCAGAACTCTCTCGGCAAGCAGAAGCGAAGGGCAGATGATTAATACAGCCAGTCTGTAGCCCGATCAGAATAAAGCGGGTCGTCAGACATTAGCGAATATAGGCATATAAGTATAGAACGAAAAGGGTACGTTTTCATTCTGGCTGATAATTATCAGAAATAAAAAAACGCCGCAGAAAATCTCTGCGGCGTTTTTAGAGGCTCAGTGATTACTGGCCGTGCGGACCGTCACCGCCGCGACGCGGACGGTTCCAGTGCGGACGTCCAGGACGGTTGCCGTTTTCCCAGCCCGGGCGACCGGGGCGGTGCCCGTTCCAGCCCGGACGGTAATTTGGCCGGTAATACGGGCGGTGCGGACGATAATACGGACGATCCCAGCGGTCATACCTGTCATTGTTGATGGCCGAGCCGATAACCACGCCGGCAATCAGCGGAATACCGATAGCTGCGGCCGTGTTGCCGAAATTATTATTGCTGTAGTTGCCGGAAGATCCTTCACGCACTGCCAGATAACGCGAGGATGCCCAGCCGGAGCGTCCAGCATAATAGACCCGACACCAGCCATAGCCACTGGTGCAGCCGTTCACATCAACGCGCGCACCGTTCGGAATAGAGCCGAGCGTACGATAATTCGTGCCAGGGCCGGTACGCAGATTAAGATTGGTTGTCACAATCGCATTCGCAGCCTGAGCAGCTGTGGCGGAGAATAAAGCAATGGCAATGATTGCCGATTTGATACCAAGTTTCATTTTTCGGTCTCCCCGTGATGAATTGTCTATTTTTGCAGCAGAACAATCTGCGCGCTTTTCATGTCAGAGGCTTTCTGAGCTCAGAGCATCAAAGGGCGCCATGAAGTATAAACGAATTAACACCTGTTCCGGTTCCGTCATGCATACATTCGGAATATGGACGGACGGATAGCGGGACTTTTTTCGTTTGTCAGAATCTATACGGAATTATGTGAATGCAGCCTGAATGCTTACCGATTTAATATAATCTTTTATTGATGAGGAGAAAATCAATATTGTAAAATGTGGTTACTGCAGAAAACAAATTTTACACCATCCCCGAAGTCAAAACAGGTCGGGGATGGTGTGAGAGCTTTGTATTATTGCTGAAAGCCTGTGGCAGCCGCTGTTAAAATACGCCCGGGCAGATAGATAACCATAGAAGCTGCACCGGTAATCACATTGGTACCATCTGCTAATATTGCCTGACCGGAGGTCTGACCTTCGCCTTTCAAAGTATTGAGAGACAGGCTGCCGTCGCTAACCAGTGCCATCAGCGTTGGTGAAGAGGCGAAGACACTATGTGCACCGCCGTCAACACTGCTGGCATCCAGCACGGCAATGCCATATTTCTGCAGTGTTTCAATGCTGGAACCGTCGCCGACGCGGGAATGTCCGCCGGTAATGCGGCCTGAAATATTCAGCGCGCTGTCATTACGCGAAACCAGAACGGCCATAGGTGGCAGAGGTTTGACATCTTTGATCTGTTTTTCAAACACATCCAGATCAATGTCAGGCGCGGCCAGCAAAACATTGGTCAGGCGATTTAGTGCAGTCCGTTCTTCATTGAGTGCCAATGTGCGCAGGGCTTCCATGGTGACAAAACTGCCCATGGAGTGACCAACCAGCAAAATCCGTTTGGCTTTGGTTTTTGATGCCAGTTTCAGCAGCTCTGCCAGACCGTCACGTGCAAAATTTGCGCTGTCACGGTCGTAAACATAAAGGCCGAGCGAGGCGGCAGACGGCCATGCGTAATGCACCGTCACGGATTTCAATCCGTAATCATGGGTGAACTGGGCGGCGCGGAACGTGCTGTCCGCAAAATTATTGTTATAGCCATGCACAAAGATCAGCAGTTCCTGATCTTTAGCCGAATGCTGATCCAGAGCCTGATTCAGCTGATTGACGAAAATCTGGCTGTTATCAAAAGGCTGGAAGCTGACTGCTGCGAAATGTTTGGCCGGATCCGGCTTGTAGCCGGTCTTTTCCACAACACCTCTCACATGCGCTTTCGGGATGCCGATATCAACGCGTGAAAAATTCAGTTTGTCTGAACGTTTCGCGTTATAAGGCATTGAAAAATCATCGCTGCGCTGGCGGCTTGTGGCTACATAAACCGGTACAACGGAAGCTGGCTGAGCTGGTTTGACGATGGCAGCATTGGCGGCAGCTACGGAAGCCGGATTGGAATTGGGGCCGTGCCAGAGTACCGCGCGGGAGCCGGTGCAACCGCTGATAATGATGGAAACGAATGCCAGAAACAAAATGCGAGTCATTCGCTGCTCTATCCTTGCCAAGCCTGTTACTGTTCAACCAAGCTGAACCTCTTCCGTGTACGTAACCGGATGTTCAGTGTTTTTAAAAGCAGTTATTAACAAGTCTGGCAATCTGTAAACATAAACCGCACAGATAAATCCGGCGGTTTAACGTGTTGCCGTGTCTTTTAAACCATAGCTGTGACCGGTTCGTCTCACAGATTTTCTGCAGAAACCTCTGAAAGACTTGTCTTGCCGGTTGTTGGTTTTTTGAAACGCAGGCGGGGTACAATTTCCACCATCAGCATGGACAGGAAAATCAGCGCACAACCGGCAAGGCCGATGAATGGCAGACGTTCGCCGAGCAGAATCGCACCGAACAGGGCTGCGAATAAAGCTTCAGAAGACAGGAAAATAGCTGCCTGCGGTGCGCTGGTGTAGCGTGTGCCGATAGCTTGCAATGTAAACGCAACGCCGGATGAGAACATGCCGGTGAACAGAATTTCCGGTGCCGCAGCCTGAATGGTCTGCCATTCGATTTGTTCAAAAATTGCAGCACAAATGATGCCGGCAAGGGCAACGACTGCGAACTGAACGCAGGCCATGGTCACCGGTCTGCCGATACGCAATGCATAGCGGGCAATGAACAAGCCCTGCAAAGCCCAGAAAAATGCGCCGGTAATCATCAGCCAGTCGCCCTGACTGAAACCGTCAAGCGAACCGCCGGACAGCATGAATATGCCTGTAAGGCTGAGCACTGCACAGATCCAGACGACCGGATGCGGCCATTGGGAAAATAAAATCACGCCTAAAATCGGTACCAGTACAACATAAAGACCGGTGAGAAAGCCGGCATTGGTGACTGAAGTGGTAAGCAGGCCGGTTTGCTGCAGAACCATACCGGAAAACAACATGCTGCCGAGAATCATAAAGGCTTTGTAATCTGAGATGGATAGTGGTTTGGATGCGCGTCCGGCTTACATAAAGGCAAAAGGTGCAACTGTCGCCGTGGCCACGATAAAGCGCAGGCCGATAAAGGTCAGCGGGCCGATATTTTCCATGGCGGTTGACTGGGCAACAAAGCCAAGACCCCAGATCAGGCCGGCAAAAAGAAGCAGTAAATTAGCGCGTGACTGGGTCATGATATGCCTGCGGAATGCTAAAATCGCGGATAGAGCGTATTCCGAAAAGTGCGAAGCGCCTTCGCAGGGAAAACAGTTCACTGGACTGTTTTCTTATCCCGCTTCGATCAGATAAGATACGCGTTAAAACAAAGAGTCAGAGCGGTTCTGCTGATTCAATATTAACCGGAACCGCTCCAGGTGCAGTTCAGATCATGTTTCTCTTGCAAAGACCGGACTGTCCGGCATGCCGGAACTGCTTTTCTCTGTGTGATACGGGACAGAGCTGAGGGCAAACCGGATCGGAGCAGGCTTAGGTCATGTGCTGAACCGCGGTCACTATGCTGTATTATTGCAGGAAAGCAAGCCGGATTTCAGCATAATATATGATGTTACAGCGTATATCCGAAATGATTCTCGTGCTGTCTGCTGTAGTTTTTATAAAATTTCCGGACTTATAATACTTTATACTGAAGTCTTATATATTGTTTCGGTGTTTTCATAGTGTTGTGTTTATGTAAAAGCTGTCACAGGTTTTCAGTAAAAAAGATCTGTTTTTTTTAAAAAATGTTTCAGAAAAGCTTGGAGCGGGGCGGACAGGTCCCGCGTTTTTCACAAATTTTTTGCCGATGCTTTTTGCTCTTTCTTTTTGTTTGCAAAGCTGGCACGATAACTGAAACAGATGATGAATGATGAACGGTTCCGAAGCACCGCTTCGGTGACCGTTTTATTTTTGAGTCTCGGGGGTGTTCTCCGGCTGCTGCAGCATAATTCCTTAAGCTCGAAACAGTTTAAGGTAAAATTACGCTGTAAATATAAATGTTAGAGCAACCTTTGTGCGGCCAGCAGGGCGCACGGCGCTCTGCCAGCCGGAAGATAGTCTCATTTTTTGTTTCTGCATTTTCGTGGTTTTAAGGCTGCGGAGTGCTTTAGCGCGATTGAAGACCGCGCATCAGGCATGAGAAAGGACAGGGCATGGAAAAGTTCCCTATGACACAGGCTGGCTTTGATCAGCTGAAAGAGGAACTGCGCTGGCGTCAGCAGGAAGAGCGTCCGCGCATTATCGAGGCGATTTCGGAAGCGCGCGCGCACGGCGATCTTTCTGAAAATGCCGAATATCATGCAGCCAAAGAAGCACAGAGCCTCAATGAAGGCCGTATCGGTGAAGTTGAAGACTTTATCGCCCGTGCTGAAGTGATCGATATTTCAAAGCTGACAGGCACGACCATCAAGTTCGGTGCGACTGTTACACTTATTGATGAAGACACCGAAGAAGAGCGCATTTATCAGATCGTCGGCGATCAGGAAGCGGATGTTAAAAACGGCCGCATTTCCATCTCGTCACCGATTGCTCGTGCCTTGATCGGCAAAAGCGCAGGCGATACTGTGGAGTTCAATGCACCGGGCGGCGCCCGTTCCTATGAAATCCTTGGTATGAGATTTATTTAACCAGTGCGCGTATCCCTCATCGACACTGATATTCTGGCTCCGAATTTTAAAAAGCGTCTCTCCGGCGTCACCTCGACGATTGTCCAGCTGGTGCCGGTGCAGCGTAAAATGGGGATCAGGATTGCAGCTGTCGGGCGGGGATTGCCGGATGATCTTCCGCATGTGAATTTGCGTGATCTTGCCGGATTATGGCGCAAGCCTGCGTCCGGCAAAAAATTCCGCATCTGGCATGCCCGCCGCAATGTTGAAATGCTGGCCGGCATTATTATGCGTGATGTGCTGCGGATGAAGCTGAAGGTGATTTTTACCTCGGCTTCACAGCGCCATCATAAGAAATTCACCAAATGGCTGATCCGTCGTATGGACGGTGTGCTGGCAACCAGTACTCGCACGGCGAGCTATCTGGAAGTGCCGAATACTGTCAGTATGCACGGTATTGATCTGGAACAGTTCCGTCCGCCACAAAGTGAGCAGGATCGTTTCGCTGCTACTGGTTTGCCCGGAAAATATGCCATTGGCTGTTTTGGGCGTGTGCGGCATCAGAAGGGCACCGATCTTTTTGTCGATGCGATGATTGAACTGTTGCCGCGCTATCCCGACTGGACAGCCGTGGTGGCAGGACGTGCCACAGCCGAGCATGTTGGCTTTGAAAAAGAGCTGCAGGAAAAGGTCAGAAAAGCGGGTCTTGCTGACCGGATTATTTTTCTGGGTGAGGTGCCGTTTGTCAGTGCCGATCCTGCGGGCGACAGTATCAGTGCATGGTATCGCCGTCTGGATGTTTATGTGGCGCCCTCGCGCACCGAAGGTTTTGGCCTGACACCGCTTGAAGCCATGGCTTCACAAACCGCAGTCGTGACCAGCGATGCCGGTGCCTATCCGGAAATCGTGGTTGAAGGTGAAACCGGTTATGTTGTGCCGTCCGGTGCGACTATGGCACCTGCGATTGAAAATTATCTGCGCGACCCCGCACTTGCCGCACAGCATGCGGAAAAAGGCTTGCAGCGTGTGCGCGAGTTTTTCCCGCTGGAACGCGAAGCGAAGACAATCGGTGATTTCTACCAACGGATTTTCGAGCAGATATAAATAAAGCCGGTTTTCACCGGCTTTTTCATTTTCTGAGATGTGTCGCGTTTAAATTGCGATCAAAACTTCGTCTTTGACCGGCTTGATGGTCAGTGCTGTGCGCACAGAATCCACATTCGGCGTCGCGGTCAGTTCTTCAATCACAAAAGTCTGAAACGCGTTGAGATTTGGTGCAACGCAATGCAGCAGAAAATCGGATTCACCGGACACCATCCATGCGCGGCGCACCAGCGACCAGGATTTGGTTTTCTCGGCAAAGGCTTTCAATTCGCCATCGGACTGGTGCTTCAGGCCGACTGAGCAGAAAGCCACCAGATCCTGCCCGACAGCTTCACCTTTAATAATTGCCTGATAGCCCTGAATAATGCCGCTTTCTTCAAGTTTGCGCACACGGCGCAGGCATGGCGGTGCCGAAATACCGACGCGTTCCGCCAGCTCGACATTTGTCATCCGCCCGTCATTTTGCAGTTCCCGCAGAATTTTCCAGTCAATATCATCAAGATCAACCTTAATCGGCATAGGAACTCCGTAAGAGGGTGGCAATAAAAGGGCTGTGAACTGCCGGAGGCAGAATGGAAGTCTCAGAAGTGCATAAAGCAATTATATAACAACAATGCAAGGCTCAGAGCCTGTGACGGCCTTTCCAAGAATTGCTTTAGAGTCATTGCATTATATCATGAATGAAACAATGAGAATGGCTAATTGAAATTATCAACCATTCTGCATCATTTTCTTTTTCAGAACCGGATCAGTTTTTCGTGATGGTCGCTGTTCAGCGTACCCAAAAGGCACGGGTAAACAGAATGACCACAGTAATCAGTTCCAGACGTCCGGCCAGCATGAGATAGCTCAGTACCCAGAGCGCATTGTCATTGATAGTGGAGAAATTGCCTGCAGGGCCGATGGTTTCGCCAAGGCCGGGACCGACATTGGAGAGAGCGGTAAGCGCGCCGGTAAAAGCAGAGACAAAATCCAGCCCGAAGATTGACAATGCCATTGTGCCCAGTACCAGCGAGGCAAAATACAGAAACAGATAGAGCAGTGCGCTCTGGGCAATATCAGGAGTGATTTCCGATGAGCCATAACGGGCTTTGACAACAGCGTGGGGCATGACCAGACGGGTCAGGCTGGCCTGTGTGGTGCGCCACAAAATGATGATGCGGTTGATTTTCATACCGCCCGATGTGGAACCGGCACAGCCGCCGATAAAGGAGGCAAGAAAAAACACGCCGACCGCGGCAGGTCCCCAAAGCGTGTAATCCTCCATTGCAAAACCCGTGGTGGTGATAACGGAAATGAAATGGAAGCCTGCGGTTAGCAAAGCAGTGCCGAAAGGCATATCGGAACTGATGCGCAGTATCACAGCCAGCCCGAATGTGAAGATTATGATTAAAGACAGGAAAAGTTTAACCTGCGGATCAAGCAGGTTGGGCATTTGCTGCGGAATGACGGCCTTGATGTACAGAATAAACGGCAGGGAGCCGAGCGTCATAAAGACCATAGCCACAATCAGAATGGCGTTATTACCTTCGAAAAAGCCGAAAGAATTGTCATGGGTCGAATAACCAGCCGTGGAAATCGTCGTCAGCCCGTGATTAATGGCATCAAACATGCCCATTCCGGCGGCAAAAAATGCAACAATACATAGGATGGTCAGGCCGCAATAGGCGACAATAATGCCGATCGCCAGCTGATTGACGCGCGGCAGAATTTTCTCGGACTTGTCCGAGGATTCCATATGGAATAGCTGGACACCGCCGATGCGCAGAGACGGCAGCAGCAACAGCGCCAAACCGATAAACCCGATACCGCCGATCCAGCACAGCAATGAGCGCCAGATCAGAATGCCGCGCGGCATCTGGTCGAGACCTGTCAGTGCTGTAGAGCCGGTTGCTGTGATGCCGGATGTGGATTCAAACAACGCTGTCGCGAAACTGATCGGCAGATGGGAGAAGTAAAACGGGATAGAACCGAGCAGGCCAGCAGTTACCCAGAGCGAGACTGTGAGCAGAAAGCCGAGACGCGGTGAAAAGCGGACATGACTGTTTTGCGTGGAGAGAAAGACCAGTGACGATACAACGGCGGTAAACAGGGATGAGCGAATGAAAATCAGCCAGTCCGGTGTGCCGTCGCGCAAGTCAAACATTGCAGGAAACAGCATGGCAACGGCCATCATCATGCCTAAACGCGCGCAAATATTACTAACGAAGCGAAATATGATCCTGCCCTCTCGGCTGTAATAACTTTTCCCGTCAGCAGGACCGCCTGTTATGCGTAAAGCAGCACGGGGTTGGTAACTCTATAGGAATATTATAGGAATCTAGCAAAATTTTTATGTATTTCCTATGGGGGGCTGGCACAAAAGCCGATTTGTGACTTCTCAGAAACACAAGCGCGGTTTTCTGGCCTATAGATAAACTTGCCTGTGATTAAGCCCCGCTTCAGCTTGTAATCGGAGACTGCGAAACCTAGTTTCACACTATCTGGGCGCAATACGGATTGCATTCTGTAATGCGCGGCAATGAAGTTACGCGGAAAGAGAAAAGTCTATGACACAGCGCCATGTTCCTGTCCTCATTATCGGTTCAGGACCTGCCGGTTATACGGCAGCTATTTATGCGGCTCGTGCCATGCTGAAACCGGTTATCATTACCGGTCTGGAGCAGGGCGGTCAGCTGATGATTACCACCGATGTTGAGAATTATCCGGGCTATGCAGAAACCGTGCAGGGGCCGTGGATGATGGAACAAATGGCCAAACAGGCTGAAAATGTCGGCGCTGAAATTGTCTATGATCTGGTGTCGGAAGTTGACCTGTCGAAGCGCCCGTTCACAGCGAAAACCGATAGTGGCGCAGTGTTTACCAGCGATGTTGTGATTATTGCGACCGGTGCGCAGGCCAAATGGCTCGGTCTCGAAAGCGAACAGCATTTCATGGGCGGCGGTGTGTCTGCCTGTGCAACCTGTGACGGTTTCTTCTATCGCGGCAAGGATGTGATTGTTGTCGGCGGCGGTAATACTGCTGTCGAAGAAGCACTGTATCTTTCGCATATCGCTAAATCAGTCACTGTTGTGCATCGCCGTGACAGTTTCCGTGCCGAGAAAATTCTGCAGGAACGTCTGCTGAAACGCGAAAATGTAAAAATCATCTGGAATCACGCGGTTGAGGAAATCACCGGTAATCCCGCCAATCCGCCTATGGGGCCGGTTGTAACCGGCGCAAGACTCAAAGATACGGTGAGCGGTGCGATCACCGAGGTGAAAACTGATGGTGTATTTGTCGCAATCGGTCACGCACCGGCAGTATCTCTGTTCAAAGATCAGCTGAAGATGAAGGATAGCGGTTATTTGTGGACAGCACCGGATTCAACCGCGACAAGCATTGAAGGTGTATTTGCCGCCGGTGACGTGACGGATGATATTTTCCGTCAGGCTGTAACCGCGGCAGGCATGGGTTGTATGGCTGCACTTGAAGCTGAACGCTGGCTGGCGGCACAGCCGGAAGCCTGAGCGGTTAAGTTCGTGGTTTGAACAGTCGGCACCTGATAATTCTGCACTGCAGAGCGGTTTTTAATGACCCTGAATCGTAAAACCGCTCTGCTTCTTTGTTTCTGCTGCATTTTCTTTGCAAAACCGGTTTTCGTTTTTGTTGAAAATGCTCAGGCTCTTTAAAGTTGCCACAAAATTTAGTTCTTTGTCTTGTGGCAGTTATAAGCTGATTCTGATTTACTGTCGGATATCGGTGTGAAGTTGAAATGGGAAGTGCATAGCGGATGAACCGCATTGTGCCGGAGGATGCAAAGCAATGTCCGTTGCTATAAAGGCGGGCATTGCATGAAAAGGGGATAGTGTGGTGGCACCACTTGACTGGGATAAGCTACGCATTTTTCATGCCGCTGCTGAGGCCGGCTCGTTTACCCATGCGGCGCAAACATTGCATTTGTCGCAATCTGCGATTTCACGCCAAGTCAGCGCGCTTGAGCAGGATGTCGGTGTGGCGCTGTTCTATCGTCATGCGCGTGGCCTTATTCTGACTGAACAGGGCGAAGTTTTGTATCGCACAGCTCATGACGTGCTGATGAAGCTGGAAAATGTCCGTTCCAAACTCAATGAAAACCGTGAAAAACCTTCCGGTCGCCTGCGTGTGACGACAACGGTCGGGCTTGGTTCCGGCTGGCTGATCGAGCGGATGGAAGAATTTGCCGATCTCTATCCGGATGTGCAGGTGCAGCTCATTCTGGATGATGAAGAGCTGGATCTGACCATGCGTCATGCGGATTGTGCTTTACGTTTACGTCAGCCGCAGCAGCCGGATCTCATCCAGCGTCGCATGTTTACCGTGCATATGCATGTTTATGCATCTGAAGGCTATATTGCCAAATATGGCAAGCTCAGTGCTATTGAAGAGCTTGATGAGCATCGCATTGTAACCTTCGGTGAATCTGCACCGTCCTATCTGACAGGGCTGAACTGGCTGGAAACAGCAGGCCGCACTGATGGCGGTGCACGTATTCCGACTTTGCAGGTTAATAATCTGCTTTCCATCCGCCGCGCGGTTCTCAGCGGTGTCGGGATCGGGGTTTTGCCGGATTATATGGTCGATAAAACATCTGGATTGGTGCGTCTGTTGCCGGCTTTGGGAGAGATTCCTTCCTTTGATACATTCTTCTGCTATCCGGAAGCGCTGAAAAATGCGGCCAAGCTGCATGTTTTCCGCGATTTCATTTTCTCCAAAGCGAGAAACTGGTCCTTCTGAAACAGACCAATTGACGTTAAAAGAGCCGGTTTTACCGGCTTTTTTGTTGTTTAATGCCCGTCTGTGCAGAAAAAACGGTTTCAAGATGCTGAGCTATCTGAAAATGCATGGCTGCCTTGCAATATCGGGAGTTGTGAAATCAGGCTTAAAGGAGCATATACAACTCATCTTAGTGATGCGTCTCCTCCTCCCATTGCGCATCCTAAGTGTTCCCCTCTGAAGGCTTGTCCATATGACGCCTTCAAAATTCCAAGCCGGGCTTATGTCCGGCTTTTTTTTGTTCAAAATCCTGAGCAGTTTTCAAAAGAGTTTTCGTTGACGGAAAACTGTTTAAGTATCACATAATGCAGATCTTTCTGACATGATGCCTGCCGGATAATTCTTCTGGACTTTCGGATTTATTCCCGCTTCTATGGTCGGCAGAGTGTATGTCTTTGCTGTCTGCATTCTTGCCGGTATGAGTGAGGGGACCGGTGCTGTGTCAGGTAATACATTCTGAAATTTTTTATACAGAAATGGCGCCGTGTTTAGGCGTGAGATACCCGTTATAGGTAATTGCATATCGCTCCGTTCAATGGAGCGCATCATTTATATAATAAAACATAATGCATAATTGAGGGGAGATAGCCGGAGATTGGTACTGCATTCGCTTGCCGGATGTGTTGTTTTGCGTGCCGGAGAATGTGTTTCTTATATTTGGCTAAGTCATCCCTGATCTGTCGGGAGGCTATGAAATGCGCATCACTGATGCTTCGCCTAATTTATATAATGAAGATTTGGCACCTGCGCAAAAGCGCAACTGGGGTGCCTTCAGTATATTTAACGTCTGGACCTCGGATGTTCACAGCCTGTGGGGTTATTACCTTGCTGCAAGCTTGTTTTTGCTATGCGGAGGCTTTGTTAATTTTGTTGTCGCCATTGGTGCGGGATCGCTTATCATCTTCTTTTTGATGAATCTTGTAGGCTATGCAGGTGTTAAAACCGGTGTGCCTTATCCGGTACTTGCGCGTGCATCTTTTGGTATCTGGGGTGCTAACCTGCCGGCGCTGGTACGGGCGGTTGTGGCTTGTTTCTGGTATGGTGCGCAAACGGCAGCAGCTTCCAGCGCAATTGTGGCTTTGCTGATCCGCAATGAAAGCCTGCTGGAATTTCACCAGACGTCATTCTTTCTGGGACACAGTACGCTTTCCACGATATGTTTTCTGATTGTCTGGGCTTTGCAGCTGCTGATTATTCAGAACGGCATGGAGACTGTACGCAAGTTTCAGGATTGGGCCGGGCCTGCAGTCTGGATTGCGATGCTGGTGCTGGCTGTCGGGCTGGTTATTAAGGCCGGTGGTTTTTCCTTTGATCACGGCATTCCGCAGGATGTATTGCTGACTGCTACCAAGGATGCAGGTGTGCCGGGTGAGCCCGGAACCTTCTGGGCGCTGATGGCTGTGGCCGCAACATGGGTGACCTATTTCGCGGCACTTTACTTAAATTTCTGTGACTTCTCCCGCTATACACCGGATAAAAAAACTTTGCTGAAAGGCAATCTCTGGGGATTGCCGGTCAATCTGATGCTGTTTTCTCTGGTGGCCGGTATCACTACGATTGCAGCATTCAATGTCTATGGTGAGGTATTGCTGCATCCGGAGCAGATTTCAGCAAAGTTTGACAGCTGGTTTCTGGCTTTGCTTGCTGCGTTGACTTTTGCAGTTGCAACACTGGGGATCAATGTGGTCGCCAATTTTGTGTCACCGGCTTTTGATTTTTCCAACGCTTTGCCGCGTTATATTGACTTTAAAAAGGGTGGTTATATTGCGGCTTTGATAGCACTGTTTCTTTATCCCTTTGCACCGTGGGAGGGTAATGCGGCAACTTTCGTCAATGCGATCGGCGCAACCATGGGGCCGCTCTTCGGTATCATCCTCGTGGATTATTATCTGATCGCGAAGGGGGAGGTGAATGTTGAAGCCTTGTATCGGGAAAACGGAGAATATCGCTTTACGAATGGCTGGAATATCAATGCGCTGATTGCAACGGCAATCGGTTCGCTGTTCTCTAGTATTTTACCGATGCTGACCAATCTCCTGCCGGACTGGTGGTCGATCTATGGCTGGTTCTTCGGCGTGTTGATTGGCGGCGGCGTTTATTATGTCGCCATGAAACTGCGCCCGTATCGTCAAGCTGCTTAAATGAGAAACTCCCGAACGGTAGACCGGTCGGGAGTTTCTATGGTTTTGGCGATAAAGCGGTTCCGGTTATGACTGAAACACTGGAACCGCTCTATCATTTTGCTTGCCGCGCATTTTATCCCGAAAACTGCTTTACATTTTTCGCAATGCGCTCTCGTGCGGATTAACGCAGGGAAGAGCAGAAACGCTGAATGCGGATGCAGGCTTCTTCCAGCAGAGCTTCGGAAGTCGCATAGGAAATACGGAAGTTTGGTCCAAGGCCAAAAGCTGAACCATGAACAACCGCAACGCCTTCTGCTTCCAGCAGTTCGGATACGAAATCTTCGTCGGTTTCGATAACCTTGCCCGAAGGTGCGGTTTTGCCGATGAGACCTGCACAGGACGGATAGACGTAGAATGCGCCTTCCGGTGTCGGGCAGGTGATGCCCTTGGCCTGATTGAGCATGGAGACAACGAGATCGCGGCGTCCCTGAAAGATTGCCTTGTTCTTTTCGATGAAATCCTGTGGACCGTTAAGAGCTTCAACAGCTGCCCATTGTGCAATGGAGGAGGCGCCGGAGGTCTGCTGACCCTGAACCATATCCATGGCTTTGATCAGCTGCAGCGGGCCCGCTGCATAGCCAATGCGCCAGCCGGTCATGGCATAGGCTTTGGAGACGCCGTTCATGGTCAGTGTGCGGTCATAGAGCTTTGGCTCAACCTGCGCAGGGGTCATGAATTTGAATTCGCCGTAAACGAGATGCTCATACATATCGTCGGTCAGAATCCAGACCTGCGGATGACGCAGCAGCACATCGGTCAGTGCTTTGATTTCGCTTTCAGAATAAGCGGCACCTGTCGGATTGGAAGGCATGTTGAGGATCAGCCATTTGGTTTTTGGCGTGATCGCAGCTTCCAGATCCGCAGCCTGCAGCTTGAACTGGTTGTCCATTGTGGTTTCAACAGTCACCGGTGTTGCGCCGCACAGGGCAACGATTTCCGGATAGCTCACCCAGTAAGGCGCAGGGATGATAACTTCATCACCCGGATTGAGGGTTGCCATCAATGCGTTAAACAGGATCTGCTTGCCGCCGGTGCCGACAATGGTTTGCTCCCATGTGTAATCCAGATCGTTTTCACGCTTGAACTTCGCAGCAATGGCCTTGCGCAGTTCAGGAATACCGGAGACAGGGGTATATTTGGTTTCGCCGCGGGTGATCGCGTCGATGGCTGCCTGTTTAATATTATCAGGGGTATCAAAATCCGGCTCGCCTGCACCAAGGCTGATAACATCTTTGCCCTTAGCTTTCAGCTCACGTGCTTTCTGGCTGACAGCAATTGTGGCAGATGGTTTTACGCGGGACAGTGCGTCGGCGAGGAATGCCATGATCATTACTCCTGAATGGAACTGGCGATCCGGCTGATGAGCCGGAGGATAAAAGAAAACCTAAGACACAGCGCAATCTCCTCAACCGCGTGTGTTTAAGCGTTGCTGCCGGTGCTGAGCAGCCGCTATAGCGACGTTGTTAAGCCCTTCGCGAGCACAGATTGATCTGGTCGCATGTGATATCCGGAGAGTTGACAGTTTTGAGGCTGTTTATGCCGGTGGGGAGCAACGCTGATATAGAGCCGGACTGTTCAGTCAGAGGCTACAGCTTTATGTCGCAATCACAGGCAAAGTGCAAGGAAAGCTTTTGTACCGCGGTGTAATTGCGGTGTTTTATATTTTGAATGTGAAGAAAAAAGAAAAGGCGGGTAAACCCGCCTTTTATTCGATCCCAGATTGTCAGTCAGTGTGACCAGAACGCCCTGTATCTCAACCCTGAGCCGCATGAAATCTGCTGGAGATTTGCAGCTCTTAACCTTGTCGCAAATTACATTGCAACGAGGTTGTCGGCAGATGAACGACCAGAGCGGCGATCCTGCACGATTTCATAGGTAACTTTCTGGCCTTCATCGAGCTGAGCCAGGCCAGCGCGCTGTACAGCGGAGATATGAACGAACACGTCTGTGCCGCCCTGATCAGGCTGAATAAAACCGAAACCCTTGGTCGTGTTGAACCACTTAACTGTTCCCGTAGCCATGGGAAATTCCTTCAAGTTCATAGTAAATTCAGGTTCGCCTTGCAGGCGTTCCCGGTGGATCGAAGTTGTTGATGGAAGATCATGAGAAGCAAGGCGTTGCCGTGCGGGCCGCAAAATCACTCGACCGAAAATTCGATGAACTCAACATATGCGACATTTTCGACCAATACAAGGCGGCTTCTCAGGAAATCGCACATGGACGGAGAATAAATCTCCGGGAAACATGCTTAGGACGTGAGAATATTTCTGCAAATTACCACTCTCCGAAAAGTATCTCTGAATAGATCGACACAAGGTCGCGCGGCATCTGAAACAGGCATTACAGTGCTGAAAACACAAAAGGCAGCCTTGTAAGGCTGCCTTTTGCTTGATGATAAGTGTGCTTATTAGTCTTTCTTGAAGTAATCCTGCAATGGACGAACTTCCAGTGATCCGGCCTTGAGTGCGGCAATCGCTTCAGAAACTGCCTCTGCACCAGCCAATGTGGTGTAATATGGCAGTTTGTGCATCAGGGTTGCACGGCGGATCGACTTGCTGTCGGAAACCGCGCTGACACTGTCTGTAGTGTTGAAGACAATATGCACCTGACGGTTGCGGATGGCATCTTCAATATGCGGGCGGCCTTCTTGCACCTTGTTGATCTTGGCAGCTTCAATGCCCTGTTCAGCCAGATAGCGCTGTGTTCCGCCGGTTGCCAGAACCTTGAAGCCCTGATCAGCAAGACGTTTAACCGCCGAGACGATACGTGCTTTGTCCTGATCACGAACGGACACGAAGAGTGTACCGTCACGTGGCAGGTCAACACCGGCGCCGAGCTGTGCTTTTGCGAAAGCCAGCGGGTAATCATAGTCGAGCCCCATGACCTCACCGGTCGAGCGCATTTCAGGGCCGAGCAGGGTGTCTACGCCCGGGAAGCGTGCGAACGGGAACACGGCTTCTTTAACGGCGATATGACGCTGTGCTTTCACATCCGGCTTGCCGCCATAGGCTGCCAGTGCCTGTTCAAGGCTTTCACCGGCCATAATACGTGCTGCAACTTTGGCAATAGGTGTGCCGTTGGTTTTAGCAACGAAAGGTACGGTACGCGATGCACGCGGGTTGACCTCAAGCACATAGATCACATTGTCTTTGATCGCATATTGCACGTTCATCAGACCACCGACATTGAGCGCCTTGGCCATAGCAATGGTCTGGCGTTCGAGTTCAGCAACGATTTCATCGCTCAAGGTATGAACCGGCAGGGAACAGGCTGAGTCACCGGAGTGAATACCGGCTTCTTCAATATGTTCCATGATACCGGCAACATAAGCATCTTGACCGTCGCAGAGGCAGTCCACATCCACTTCGATTGCATCGGTCAGATAGGTATCAAACAGCAGCGGGTTTTTGCCCAGCAGCGTGTTGATCTGGCCGGTTTTGTCGTTCGGATATTTGGCTTTAATATCTTCGGTTACCAGTTCAGGCACGGTTTCCAGCAGATATTTCTGCAGCATACGCTCGTCATGAATGATCTGCATGGCGCGGCCACCCAGAACATAAGACGGGCGAACAACCAGCGGGAAGCCGAGGTCGCCGGCAATAAGACGAGCCTGCTCAACAGAATAGGCAATGCCGTTCTTCGGTTGGTTGAGGCCGAGCTTGATCAGAAGTTTCTGGAAGCGGTCACGGTCTTCCGCCAGATCGATAGCATCCGGTGAGGTGCCGAGGATCGGAATATTGGCTTTTTCCAGTGCATTGGCGAGTTTCAGCGGGGTCTGACCGCCGAACTGTACGATCACGCCGTGCAAGGTGCCTTTTTCCTGCTCTTTACGCAGAATTTCGATCACATCTTCATCGGTCAGCGGTTCGAAATACAGACGGTCTGAAGTATCATAGTCTGTCGAAACAGTTTCCGGATTACAGTTGATCATGATTGCTTCATAGCCAGCATCGCTCAGCGCGAAGGCTGCATGGCAGCAGCAATAGTCAAACTCGATACCCTGACCGATACGGTTCGGGCCGCCGCCGAGAATAACAACCTTTTTGCGATCGGACACACCGGCTTCACAGGCATCGCCTGCTGCAAACGGTGTTTCATAGGTTGAGTACATATAGGCGGTTGGTGATGCGAATTCCGCAGCGCAGGTATCAATGCGTTTGAAAACCGGATGCACGCTCAAATCTGCACGATGCTTGGCAACATCCTTAGCATCTTTGCGGATAAGACCGGCAAGACGGCTGTCCGAGAAGCCCATGGCTTTCAGATGGCGCATATTTTCGGCATCCTGCGGCAGGCCGTGTTCGCGCACACGCTCTTCGGTCGCCACGATTTCAGCCATCTGCTTAAGGAACCAAGGATCGATCTTACATGCCGCGTGAATTTCATCCAGCGGCATGCCAAGGCGCATAGCCTGCGCAACCATACGCAGACGATCCTGTGTTGGTGTACCAATCGCAGCGCGGATTGCACTTTTCTCATCGCCGTCTTCGATGTTCGGAATGGTGATTTCATCAAGACCGGTCAGGCCGGTTTCAAGACCGCGCAGGGCTTTCTGCAGGCTTTCCTGGAAAGTACGGCCGATGGCCATAACTTCACCGACCGACTTCATCGCAGTGGTCAGAACATTGTTGGCGCCCGGGAATTTCTCGAAAGCAAAACGCGGGATTTTGGTGACGACATAGTCAATGCTTGGTTCAAACGAAGCAGGCGTTGCACCGCCGGTAATATCGTTTTCCAGCTCATCCATGGTGTAGCCGACAGCCAGCTTGGCAGCAACTTTAGCAATCGGGAAGCCGGTTGCCTTGGAGGCCAGAGCGGACGAGCGCGATACGCGCGGGTTCATTTCAATAACGATCAGGCGACCGTTTTCAGGATTAACCGCGAACTGCACGTTCGAGCCGCCGGTTTCAACGCCGATTTCACGCAGAACTGCAATTGAAGCATCGCGCATGATCTGATATTCTTTATCAGTCAGCGTCAGGGCAGGGGCAACAGTGATACTGTCGCCGGTATGAACGCCCATCGGGTCGATATTTTCGATCGAGCAGATAATGATGCAGTTGTCCGCTTTATCGCGCACAACTTCCATTTCATATTCTTTCCAGCCGAGTACGGATTCTTCGATCAGTACTTCGGTGGTTGGCGAAGCATCAAGGCCGCCTTCTACGATTTCAAAGAATTCGGAGCGGTTATAGGCAATGCCGCCGCCGGTGCCGCCAAGGGTGAAGCTCGGGCGGATAATTGCCGGCAGACCAACATGGTCAAGTGCCTGTGCTGCCATAGCCATAGCATGGGTCATATAGCGCTGCTTGCGATCAGTTTCGCCGAGCTGCCATTCGGTTTCCAGCTTGTCGAGCGCTTTGTCGAGATCGTCGCCGGAAAGTTTGGCTTTCAGCTCTTCACGTTTGACCTTATGAGCCTTGCGGTCTTCATCTTTTACATCCGTGGCATTGGCCAGCATAGATTTTGGCGTTTCGAGACCGATTTTAGCCATAGCCTCGCGGAACAGCGCGCGGTCTTCGGCTTTATCAATGGCTTTGGCGTCGGCGCCGATCATTTCCACATTGTAGCGGTCGAGAACACCCATGCGTTTCAGCGACAGCGCTGTATTCAGCGCTGTCTGGCCGCCCATGGTTGGCAGCAGCGCATCAGGACGCTCTTTGGCGATGATCTTGGCAACAACTTCCGGTGTGATCGGCTCAATATATGTAGCATCCGCCAGATCAGGGTCTGTCATGATCGTGGCAGGATTGGAATTCACCAGAATGATCCGGTACCCTTCTTCTTTCAGGGCTTTACAGGCCTGCGTGCCTGAATAGTCAAATTCACATGCCTGACCGATAACAATTGGTCCCGCTCCGATAATCAGAATCGATTTGATGTCTGTGCGTTTTGGCATGGTCTCATCCTGTGTTTAGCGCTTATTTGGCTCTGCGACAAAAGCCCGAACGGTAAGACCGTCGGGTTCAGAGGCTATATGATGCGTCTGGGCTAAGCGTGTCTTATAGGTAATCAATCCGCGGAAAGTAACCCCTTAAATACGTTATTTGGGAGAAAATATGCGTTTATAACAATTCTTATTGAAATTTGACCGGTTGTCAGCCTGTTTTGAAATGTCCTGTGTTTTATCTTTGCTAAATAGACAGAGCACAGAGTAGCGGGCAAAGCATTTCCGTTTTATTATAGCTACCACAGAATTATGTAAAATAAGGAGAGCGCTGATGCGCTGGCAAGGTCGCGAAGAGAGTGACAATGTTGAGGATCGCCGTGGGAATGGCGGAGGTGGTCTGAGAGGCGGTGGCGGACTCGGCGGGCCGGGTTTCCGTGTTGTGCGCGGCGGCGGTCTTTCCGGCATTCTTATTCTGGGTGTAATGGCACTTGTTTTGTGGATGGCGGGTATTAATCCGCTGCCTATCCTGTTCGGTGACGGTTCCATCCAGAGCACACAGACGTCCGGCAGCTCTTCTAATATTGGTTCCTCCACACCGCGTGCCGATGATGAAGCGGCCAGTTTCAGTCGTGTTGTCTTGAAGGAAACAGAAGAAGTCTGGAGCGGTATTTTTCAGTCTGCCGGTCAGACCTATAAAAAGCCGGTTTTGGTGTTGTTTGATGGTCAGGTAAGATCCGCCTGCGGTTTTGCTTCTGCTGCCTCGGGACCTTTCTATTGCCCGGGCGACCAGAAAGTTTATATCGATCTGAGTTTCTACCGTGAACTGGACAAGCGTTTCGGCGCTTCCGGTGACTTTGCCCATGCCTATGTGCTGTCGCATGAAGTCGGTCATCATGTGCAGAACCTGCTCGGTATTCTGCCGAAGTTTAACCAGATGCGCCAAAGCATGAGTGAAGCACAGTCCAACGCCATGTCTGTGCGCGTGGAATTGCAGGCCGATTGCTTTGCCGGTGTCTGGGGTAAATTCACCGAGCAGAAGGGACTACTGGAGCAGGGTGATCTCGAAGAGGCTCTGAATGCCGCCCATCAGATCGGTGATGATACTTTGCAGAAGCGTTCGCAGGGCTATGTCGTACCGGAAAGCTTCAACCACGGTACCTCTGAACAGCGTGCCAAATGGTTCAAGCGCGGCTTCGATACGGGGAAGGTGGACGCCTGTGATACTTTCAATAACCCGATTTGATATATTCGGGCGCTGACGGTCTGCAAATGGCGCTTTTCTGCGCTTCCGGTACTCACGTACTATAAGTACGCTCCGTTCCGGTTCTCAAAAAACACCATTTTCGCCACGTCATCATCCCGAATATGACCTCGAGCTTGATAGTAAAATAATAAAAAAAGGCCGGTGAAAATCACCGGCCTTTTATTTTGTCTATGAGTATTTATCTCAGGCCGCGTCGCGTTCCGGCAGTGGCTCCTGACCCTTGCGTGCGCGGATCAGGTTGATAAAGCGGCGGAACAGGTAAAACGAGTCTTCGGGGCCCGGTGATGCTTCCGGATGGTGCTGTACCGAGAAAACCGGTTTGCCGATAATCCGCAATCCGCAATTTGTACCGTCAAACAGCGAGATGTGAGTTTCTTCCACGCCTTCCGGCAGGCTGTCCGCATCCACCGCAAAGCCGTGGTTCATCGAAACAATTTCAACTTTACCGGTTGTGTGGTCTTTCACCGGATGGTTGCCGCCGTGATGACCCTGATGCATCTTCACAGTCTTGCCGCCTGTTGCCAGTGCCAGCATCTGGTGGCCGAGGCAGATGCCAAACAGCGGAATGTCAGTTTCAATCAGTTTTTTGATGGTTGGTACTGCATATTCACCGGTAGCCGCCGGATCACCAGGGCCGTTTGACAGAAATACGCCGTCCGGATTGTGCGCCAGAATATCTTCAGCGCTTGCAGTGGCCGGAACAACCGTGATCTTGCCGCCGAGATCTGCAAACAGGCGCAGAATGTTACGTTTGATACCATAGTCAACCGCAACGACATGGAACTGTTCTTCTGTCTGGCTGCCATAGCCTTCATTCCAGACCCATGATTTTTCTGTCCATACAGATGACTGGCCGGAAGTAACATCTTTAGCGAGGTCGAGGTCTACGAGACCAGCCCATGCTGCTGCGCGTTTTTTCAGAGCCGGAATATCAAAATTGCCGCTCGGATCATGCGCAATCACGGCATTGGCTGCACCTTTTTCACGGATCAGGGCAGTCAGTGCGCGTGTATCAACATTACTGAGGCCGATAATGCCGTGCTGCTTCAGCCACTTGTCGAAATCCTGTGTCGCACGGTAGTTTGAAGGGGCAGTAATATCAGCCTTGATGATTGTGCCGACTGCACCGGAGCGGCTGGCCGGATTAAGGCGCTCGCTGTCTTCTTCATTGGTGCCGACATTGCCGATATGCGGGAATGTGAAAGTCACGATCTGGCCTGCATAGGACGGGTCGGTCAGAACTTCCTGATAGCCGGTGAGGGAGGTGTTAAAGCAGACTTCCGCTTCAATCGCGCCGACTGCGCCGACACCTTTGCCTTCGATCACTGTGCCATCCGCCAAAACAAGAACAGCTGTTGGCTTGGAAGTCGTCCAGGGTGCGGTTTTGGGTGTGGTTTCGGTCATTGAGGCACTCCTGATCAAAATTGCGCGCTGTACTGTTTAGAGCATAACACCTTAAACTTAAATCAGTTTAAGGATAAATTATGCTCCAATTTTAAAGTGTTAGAGCGACCTTTGTGCGCCCAATAGGGCGCACGGCGCTCTAAGTATGTCGCGTCCGGAACCGGCTTTGTGGTCGGCCATCTGAACGGCAACTATGTGTTATATGTGCAGATGCAACCCGGCATGATAAACACCAGATGTGCAAAAACGCGCCGGATACAATAAGCTCCGTCGCGAGAATGAAAAAAATCTTCTGCTAAGATTAATAATGTAAAGAAATCTTGCCCTGTGGTCAATTGCTGTGACGGATATTTTCGCGGGAAAAGCGGCGGCCAGTACTTTGCGCTTATCAAAACAGCCTGAAAGAGCGGCTTCTGTTTGTATATTGCAGAGGCAATAATGAGGCTGCGCGAAGAAAATAAGCGGATGGTTTTGCCAAGACGGTAAATTGCGCTATAAGGCCTTTGATTTGCTTATTCCGGCCAGCTTTATTGCATTCAGGAGCGTATCGCCTTTATTTTGTTCTGTGCGCATGCCCTGATTTCTGTAAAATTTGCATCATGCGCGTGTTCATAAAAAGACAACTGACCGCGCCTTGCTCTGACCGGATTTTATAAATTTAACAGGCCGGATATGAATATATAGTGCTGTCCTGCCAAGGAGATAAGAAATGCTGCGTCAGGAAATTTCGCAAGCTCTGACAACGGCTATGAAAGCCCATGAAAAAATGCGTGCTTCAACGCTGCGCCTGATTATGGCTGCTCTGAAGGATCGCGACATTGCCAATCGCGGTGCAGGCAAAGATCCTGTGTCGGATGATGAAATTTTGGCAATTCTTGCCAAAATGATTAAGCAGCGTGAAGAATCCGCCAAAATGTACGAAGAAGGCAATCGTATTGAGCTGGCAGAAACTGAACGTGCGGAAATTGTTATTATTAAAGAGTTTTTGCCACAACAGCTGAGCGATGAAGAAATCCGCGCTAACAGCGCCGCTGCCATTGCCGAAATCGGCGCGGAAGGTCTGCGCGATATGGGTAAGGTGATGGCTGTTCTTAAAGAGCGCTATACCGGCCAGATGGATTTTGCCAAGGCCAGTGGTGTGCTGAAAGAACTGCTCGGCAACTGATCTGAGAGAATAAAGAAAAAGCCCGCGCTAATCGCGGGCTTTTTTTTATTTCAGCTTTCTGTCGCGGTTTTCAGGCGGGTGCCGCCGAGCATGCCTTTTTCTTCCAGCACCGGATAGGCCATGGAAGCAAGCAGCGAGTTGATCTGTTTGAGATCGCGGATTGTATCCAGATGGATTGAGCTGGTCTCAACACTGCGTACAGTCCCTTCACGCAGCCGCTGGAAATGCATTTCGCTGGTACGCTTTTCCATGTCGCGCAGATGGTCCTTTTCATGCACGAGCTGGCGTGCCGTGTAGCTGTCACGCGATACCAGTACGTTGAATGCCAGATGCGCATTGGAAACGACCATGGCGTGGAATTCGGTCAGTTCGTCCCAGCCTTCTTCTGTGAACTCCAGCTTGCGATCCATTTTCTTTTGCACATGGGCAAGCATATTGCGCACAATAATATCGCCGACCTGTTCCAGTTTAACGCAGGCGCCGAGCAATTCCTGCGTACGCAGAGCTTCATCTTCGCTCAGGTTTTTGGTCGCCAGTTTCGCGAGATAAAGCTTGATTGCGGCATGACGGGCATCCAGACGGTCATCCAGTTTTGCCAGTTCATTAATACCGACCTGATCCGGTTTTTCATAAAGATCCATAATCCGTCGCAGCATCACGTCAACGGTTTCACAGGTGCGCACAACTTCACGGGTCGCATTGCCGAGCGCCAGAGGCGGGGAGTTGATCACACTTATATCCAGCGCGCTGATTTCCTGCGTGAAAACAGTTTCTGCCGGTGCTTCCGGTTTGGCTTTAAGATTGACCAGTGTTTCTGTAGCGCGCAGCACAAGCCCTGACAGCGGGATACCTGCAATCAGAATAATCGTATTGAACAGGATATGCGCATTCACAACCTGACTGACCGGATCGGAGCCGAGAAACTCGACCGGCGGCTTAAAGGACAGAAACAGGATCAGGATAACGAGAGAGCCCGCGCCGCGCATCAGCAGATTGCCGAGCGGTACCACGCGGGTTTCCGGCGGGGCATTGCGTGTGAGCAGGGGGGCGATGATAGAAGAGCCAAGATTGACGCCAAGCACCATCACCACCGCCAGATCCGGCTGAATGAGGCCGCGTGAAGCGAAAGATGTGAGCAGGATGATGGCGGCAATTGATGAATGGAACAGCCATGTCATCAGCGCTGCAAGCAGATAGGTGGTGACCGGATCGCTCGCCAGATAATTGACAATTACCGGTAGCAGCTGACTGTCGCGCAATGGCGTTGTCGCCTCTCCGGTGAGTTCAAGCGAGAGAATAAGCAGGCCGATACCGACCAGAATTTTACCATTCTGTCGCCAGAACAAGCGCTCGGAAGACATAGAAATGAATGTGCCTGCCACAAGCGCCAAAGGCACCAGCAAAGTCAGGTCATAGCTCAGGATTTTAACGACAAGGGCAGAGCCAAGCTCACCGCCGCGCACGGCCATAAGGCCGGCCACACCGCTGACAAAGCCTGCGCCGACAAAAGAGCCGACCAGCAAAGTGACGGCCGTGGAGCTTTGAAGGGATACAGCCAGTAAAACACCGAAACTCACCGCCAGAAGCGGTTTTTGCATATATTTGCGCAGTCGTCGGCGTAAACGGTCGCCATAGGCGCTTTCAACGCCTGCCCGAACCATACGGGTTGCCCATAAGAGCAACGCGACTGCCCCTGCAAGATGCAGGAGGACGACTGAACCATTCAAATGCGTATTCCTTTTTTATTACCGGATGATTAGCTCATCCTTCGTGGTTCCCCGGATTGTCTCCGGATGCTCCGTTCCTGTTCGCGCCCGCACCGCATTACTGCAGTGATTTGGCGGAATGATCAGGACGGATAAAATGCAGTGCGAAAATCATGCACTGGCTAACCAATCTAGGCACATTATGCTTAATTTGGAAGAGGGATTTTACCTCTAACAGATGGTATTTAAAGTTTTTATGACAAATTTATGACAGTTAGCCGACTAAATCAAAATCCTACATTTTCAGGCGTTGAAGGATAATATTGCTGTCCCGTTGTATAAGATGATAAGCGATAATTATGACAACTGTGCTGCCCGCTTATAGGAGGAACTGCACTTGCGCAGGAGCGGGCATGTGAGTATCGGGGAAAGATGCGTTGTTGAGGCGTGTTTTTCTGTATTTCATGCTATTAAGATGAGTGGGCAAGGTCTTATGTCCCCCGAAGTCAGTATTGTTCTGGCAAGAGAACTGAGAGAGAATTTACAGGCGCATGCGTTTCCCCCCGTCCTTCCTTGATGAAATCCGCGACCGCGTTCCGATATCGTCTGTGATCGGGACGCGCGTGAGTTTTGATCGCAAGAAAACCAATGCGTCCAAGGGGGATTTTTGGGCGTGCTGCCCTTTTCATGGTGAGAAAAGCCCGAGCTTTCACTGTGAGGATCGCAAAGGCCGCTATCATTGTTTCGGCTGCGGTGTGACGGGCGATCATTTCCGTTTTCTTACCGAGCTTGAAGGCCTGAGCTTTCCTGAAGCTGTCGCACGTATTGCCGATATGGCAGGTGTGCCGATGCCGGTTATGGATGCCGAGCAGCAGAGACGCGAGGAAAAGCGCGGCACGCTCTATGATGTGATGGAACTGGCCGCAGCGTTTTTTGAAGACCAGTTGCAGGCATCGGTTGGTGCCAAAGCGCGATCTTATTTGCGCGACCGTGGCTTAAATGCGCAGACGCAGGCTGAGTTCCGTATTGGTTATGCGCCGGAAGGCCGCAATATTCTCAAGGAATATCTGGCCTCTAAAGGCGCAACGCGTGAGCAGATCGAAGCCTGCGGCATGGTTGTACATGGTGAGGGCATTGCGGTGTCTTATGACCGTTTCCGCGACCGCATCATGTTTCCGATTACTGACAGCCGCAATCGCGTGATCGCCTTTGGCGGACGTGCAATGTCACCGGATGCGCCTGCGAAATATCTCAATTCGCCGGAAACCGAACTGTTTCATAAAGGTCGTGTGCTCTACAATATGGTGCGCGCGCGTCGTGCCTGTCAGGCGCAAAATGGCGAAGAAGCCAAGCCTGTGATTGCGGTTGAAGGCTATATGGATGTGATCGCACTGGCGCAGGCCGGTTTCAACGAGGTTGTAGCGCCGCTTGGTACAGCGCTGACCGAGGAGCAGATGGCTTTGCTTTGGCGTATCAGCCCTGAGCCGGTTTTGTGCTTTGACGGCGACCAGGCCGGTTTGCGCGCGGCATATCGTGCGGTCGATACCGGTTTGCCGAATTTGCAGCCGGGCAAATCGCTGGCTTTTGCACTGCTGCCTGACGGCAAGGATCCGGATGATCTGGTCAAAGAGCAAGGTGCTTCCGCTTTCAGAACTGTATTACAGGATGCCAAGCCGCTGGCAGAAATGCTGTGGATGCGGGAAACTGCAGGCGGTAATTTTGAAACGCCTGAGCGGCGTGCTGAACTTGATGCACGGATGCGCACCCATGTGGCGCGGATCAAAGACGAAGGCGTCAAACATTATTACAGCCAGCATATGCGCGAGAAATCGCAGAGCTTCTTCGGTCCTAAATGGGGGCGGCAGAATGCCGATAAACGGGCAGGCGGCTTTGGCGGTAAGGGCAATTTCCAGCCGCAGCGCGGTAAAAGCGGCAGCTTTGGTGGTGGATTTGGCAATAATGCATCCACAAAGGCTTCTGACAGTCTGACGCGGTCGGCTATTGTGAAAGGCGGTTCGTCAGCGCCTAGTTTGCGTGAGGCTACGATTGTGCTGACGCTGATTAATCATCCGCCGCTGATCGATGAGAATTTTGAAACTGTGGCTACGCTGGAGCTGACCCATGCGGGACTGACAGCCTTGCATGCAGCGGTCCTGGATGTCATGGCCAGCCATCTGGCTGAAGACGGCAAAGCCATGCGCAAAACGCTCAGTGAAAATGGTTTTGCTGAACTGTTGGAAGAGCTTGAGCTGGTCGTACGCCGCGCTCGTTTGTGGCCGGCAACACTGCTGGCAGCCGAAGATGATGCCCGTGAAGCCCTCAAACAGGCAATGCACTTGCATCTGCGCGCACGGACACTACATAAGGAACTAAGAGCCGTTGAAGAGGCTCTTTCCACTGAAGCGTCAGCGGAGGTTTTTGCGCGTTTGATTGATATTCAGAGCGAAATTCGCAAGGCTGATGCAACCGAAGCGCTTATTGAAGGTTTCGGTCAGTCTTCAGGACGCCCGCCTGGCGGTTTCTGAGGATAGCAGATACGTGAACAAGGTCGCCAAACAGAGATAATTTGAACAAAAACTGCTCAGAACTGCATTGTTCGGTGCTTAACCGGCGTCACTCTGTCGCGAATCTGCATAAATGATTCGCTTTTTCCATGCGAATCATATGAGTCGCATTCTTTAATTGTATCGGTGAGAGCTTGTCCGTCGCTGAAAGGCGATAATACACAGCATCTGAACAATGTCATTACCGGTATGAGGTCAATACGGGGCTGAGAAGGCTCTGTAAATATGAAATTTGCAAACCGTTGTTTTAATTGCCGCAGCCGGTAATCAGCACGGTTAATCCGGTTTTAACGCGAAAGCGCTATTGCCGATACTATCGATAGTCACGGGGCATAACGCGAATCGTTTGTTCTGTTGTTCATTCTGCCCGATGAACCAAGCAAACCGATCGTCTGGAGATAAATATATGGCAACGAAGGCAAAGGAAAACGAAGAAGCTGAAGTCGAGCGCGATGGCGCGACCGATGGGCCGCTTCTCGACCTTTCGGACGACGCTGTCAAGAAGATGATTAAGCTCGCCAAGAAACGTGGCTATGTCACGATGGACGAGCTGAATGCCGTGCTGCCTTCTGAGGAAGTAACATCCGAGCAGATCGAAGATACAATGTCGATGTTGTCCGATATGGGCATCAATGTTGTTGAAGATGACGAGCAGGATGCCGACGCAGAAGAGCGCGACGATGACAGCGAAGAAAGCGGCGGTGATCTGGTAGAAGCCGGCGGCACCGCGCTGGCGACAACAACAACCAAAAAAGAACCAACGGATCGTACCGACGATCCGGTGCGGATGTATTTGCGCGAAATGGGTTCGGTTGAACTGTTGTCGCGTGAAGGTGAAATCGCGATTGCCAAGCGTATTGAAGCTGGCCGCGAAACCATGATCGCCGGACTTTGCGAAAGCCCGCTGACATTTCAGGCTCTGATCATCTGGCGTGAAGCGCTGAACGATCAGCAGATTCTGCTGCGCGAAATCATTGATCTTGAAACCACTTATGCAGGTCCTGAGGCCAAACAGGCGCCGGTGATCGAACGCGTTGAAGAACAGCCTGCGCGCGGTGATGATAAAGGTGGCCGTCGTTCACGCGATGACGATGATATCACCAATGTCGGCGGTGAAATTCAGGAAGAATACGAAGACGATGAGGACGATGAGGCCAATCTGTCGCTTGCTGCGATGGAAGCTGAACTGCGCCCTCAGGTCATGGAAACGCTCGATCTGATTGCTGACACCTATAAGAAACTGCGTAAATTGCAGGATCAGCAGGTGGAAGGTCGTCTGGCTGCTGCCGGTGAATTGTCGACCTCGCAGGAGCGTCGCTACAAGGAACTGAAAGATCAGCTGATCAAGGCCGTTAAATCGCTGTCGCTGAACCAGAACCGTATTGAATCGCTGGTTGAGCAGCTCTACGACATTAACAAGCGTCTTGTTCAGAACGAAGGCAAGCTGTTGCGTCTGGCGGAATCTTTCGGCGTGCGCCGTGAAGAATTCCTCAAAGAATATCAGGGCAATGAACTTGACCCGAACTGGACTGACCGTCTTGAAACCCTGACAGCCCGCGGCTGGAAAGAGTTTGTTGCTAAAGAAAAACGCGGCATTGATAATCTGCGTTCGGAAATTCAGAATCTGGCCACTGAAACCGCGATTTCAATCGGTGAATTCCGTCGCATTGTTAATCAGGTGCAGAAGGGCGAGCGCGAAGCAACCATTGCCAAGAAGGAAATGGTTGAAGCAAACCTGCGTCTCGTGATTTCGATTGCCAAGAAATACACCAACCGTGGTCTGCAGTTCCTTGATCTTATTCAGGAAGGCAATATCGGTCTGATGAAGGCGGTTGATAAGTTTGAATATCGCCGTGGCTATAAGTTCTCGACTTATGCGACATGGTGGATCAGACAGGCGATCACCCGTTCCATTGCGGATCAGGCACGCACCATCCGTATTCCGGTGCATATGATCGAAACGATCAACAAGATCGTTCGTACATCGCGCCAGATGCTGCATGAAATCGGCCGTGAACCGACACCGGAAGAACTTGCTGAAAAGCTGGCTATGCCTTTGGAAAAAGTGCGTAAGGTGCTGAAAATCGCCAAGGAGCCGATCTCTCTTGAAACGCCGGTTGGTGATGAAGAAGATTCACACCTGGGCGATTTCATTGAAGATAAGAATGCGCTGCTGCCGATTGATGCGGCCATTCAGGCAAACCTGCGCGATACCACGACCCGCGTTCTGGCATCGCTGACACCGCGTGAAGAACGTGTTCTGCGTATGCGTTTCGGTATTGGTATGAATACCGACCATACGCTGGAAGAAGTTGGTCAGCAGTTCTCGGTTACCCGTGAGCGTATCCGCCAGATCGAGGCGAAAGCCTTGCGTAAGCTGAAGCATCCGAGCCGTTCGCGTAAATTGCGTTCGTTCCTGGATAGCTAAAAAGCACAAGAAAGTGCCGTCATCCCTGTGGTGGCGGCATTTTGCTAGAGCGTGCCGTGTTTAATACTAGCCGCTGTGCTCGCTCTAAATTCTTTTAACTGTCGCATTGTCGCGGACGTTAAATGATCCCATTTAACTGCGAAATGCTCTAGGGGATAGAATGTCTTTTCTTAAACGCCTTTTTGGGTTTGGTGGTTCTGAAGCTGCAGACAGCAAGGCTCAGGCAGAGCCGGTTAGCAGTGAGCATAAGGGCTTCATCATTCTTGCAACGCCTTATAATGAGGGCGGACAGTTTCAGACCTGCGGCCTGATCCGCAAAGAAATAGGCGGTGAGATGAAAGAACATAAGTTCATCCGCGCTGACCGTTTTGCAACTATGGATGATGCGGTGAATATTACCCTCATCAAAGCCCGCCAGATTATTGATGAACAGGGCGAAGGCTTGTTCCGTTAAACTGAGGCGATATTGAAGTGACATAAGGCCCGGTTTACCGGGCCTTTTATTTTGAAATTGATTTATCCGGCCGCAGTAAATTTGCTAAAATGCTGCGGGAAGGTGAGGACGTTATGAAGAAACCATTCTGGCAAACCAAAACATTGCGTGAGCTGAACAAGCAGGAGTGGGAAAGCCTTTGTGATGGCTGCGGCCAGTGCTGCCTGCATAAACTGCAGGATGATGATACAGATGAGATTTACGGCACCAGTGTTGCCTGTACTTTGCTGGACGGCACAAGCTGTCAGTGTTCGGATTATCCGAACCGTAGAAAAACCGTGCCGGATTGCGTATTTCTGACTCCGGAAATCATTGAGACCGTGCGCTGGTTGCCGGAGACCTGCGGTTATCGTCGTGTGTCTGAGGGCAGGGATCTGGAATGGTGGCATCCGCTTGTTTCCGGCTCCAAAGAAACGGTGCATGAAGCTGGTATTTCCGTGCGCGGCAAGATCACTGCCTATGATCATGATCTGCCGGATGAAGAGGCATATCTGAAACACATGACCGGTCACATTGCCTGATAAAAAGTGATCAGATGAACTGCAAATGAATGATTGATTGCTGCTGCATTCAGAAATAGCCTGCTAAACATTGGATATCGCAACAAGTAAAAAAATTATCCAAGGAGGATGCTATGTCGGGTTTCTCAATGAAAGCAGCAATTGTTTCAGGTCTGATTGGTCTTGCAGGTGTTTTCTCTGCCGGTGCTTCAGCACAGGCCGCTACGCCAATGGTGTCAGTCGCAGTCAGCGGAGTGGCGACTACAGGTGCGCCGGTGGTGCAGGTAAACCATCGTCACGGTCATTATAACCGTCCGCAATATCGTCCGAACCGTTATGCCTGCACACCGCGTAATGCAGTTTCCAAAGCATCGCGTATGGGCATTCGCGGGATGCGCGTACATAGCAACCGCTCAACGATCCGCGTTTCCGGTTACCGTCACGGCCGTCCGGTGAGTGTTCTCTTCGGTAAAGCACGCGGTTGCCCGATTTTGCGTTAATCCCGCATTGACCGGTTGAATTGATTTCATGTCAGGCTGCGAATCGAACAGATTCGCAGCCTGATTTTTTGTACCGGCGAGAAGGAGGCTGATAGCGCTATTATTGCGAAAATATCTTGTTTTACAGAATGATATGCTGTGTCATTGGCTATATCTGCCATGTCTTTAAACAGTGATTGATAATGTTTTGGCTGATAAGCGAGTTAGTCTTGCGATCATGTTTCGATTCAGGTAGATCGGGATTGCGTGGGCCTGTAGCTCAATTGGTCAGAGCCGGCGGCTCATAACCGCTTGGTTGGGGGTTCGAGTCCCTCCGGGCCCACCACTTAATCCCGTCAGATAAGTTTGAATGCTGCATGACTATGCAGTTATATTGTCAATCGCGGAAGGGGCGGGCAGCCCGCCAGACTAATGGCACTAAGATCAGGGCAACTGCCGGAAGAACAATCCAGTTGATCGTCTGCCAGCCGGAGCTGTGCAACAGTGATCCGGCTGAGAATGAAGCGCAGGCGACGGTTCCGAAAACGAGGAAATCATTTGCTCCCTGAACTTTGCTGCGCTCTGCCGGTGTGTGGGCTTCTGCAACCATGGCGGTTGCGCCGATAAAACCAAAATTCCAACCTAAGCCCAGCAGGATCAAAGATATCCAGAAGTGAGCAATGTCAAAGCCGGACAAAGCAACAATTGCTGACGCTCCGATCAGAAGCAGGCCGATGGCGGCGATACGTTCTTTTCCGAAACGCACCATAAGTGCGCCGGTGAAAAAGCTCGGCGCATACATTGCAAGAATATGCCACTGAATGCCAAGCGCAGCCTGATCGATTGAGTGTCCGTGCCCGACCATGGCGATAGGAGATGCGGTCATCAGAAAAGTCATCAAGCCATAAGATACAGTACCTGTAGCAATGGCGAGTATGTAGCGCGGGGACAGGAATATCTGGCTGAGCGGGCGCTGTGTTGTATTGTCTTGCGATTGTGTTTTTGGTGCTGTTGATGAGTGCAGCAGCCAGAGTACCGGAATGGCCAGTGCAGCCAAAGCAGCCTGACTCAGGAAGCTTCCGGCGAAAGCAACGCCCGGAATTGAATCGCGTGTCCATATGACAAGCTGCGGTCCAATGATTGCAGCGACAAGGCCACCAATCATAACACGTGAAATGGCTTTCTGGGCCTGTTCGCCGCTGACATCATCGACTGCTGCAAAACGGTAGCTTTGCACATATGAGGAATAAAAACCTGCCAGACATGTGCCGAGACAAAAGATGACAAAGCTGGAAAGTATAATCCCCATTGTTGCAATAAGGCCTGAAATTATACCGATAACAGCGCCTGAAAGGTAACCTGTGCGCCGGCCAAAACGGCGCATGAGATAAGCGGCAGGCAGGGTGCCAAGCGCGAGACCAAGATTTAAAAGACTGACCGGCAGAGTGACAAGATCCGGATCCGGTGAAAGCTGTTGCCCGACCAGTCCGCCAAGTGAAATAACAATCGGGGCATTTGCTCCGCCCAAAGCCTGCGCAGTGGTAAGGACCCATGTATTGCGCTTTGCAAGATCCAATTTCGAGGCACCCGTTTGCGTAAAACTCATTTCATATTCATCCGGAAAATGGCAAAGCGTAGCGCATTTTTATATCCGTTGCGTTCGCTTTTTATTTTGTGTCGTCGCATATCTGTTGTTTGCGACATGCTGCAGTTACACCAATATACTCAAATAAATTCTAATAAAAATAATTATTTAGATAATTTTTCTACAGAATGTTTTCTGATCTCACAAATATGCCGTTAATGCATCCGTATAATTGCCAGCGTAAAACTGACCAGCGATGCGGCAAGCAGTATCCAGTTTGTGATCAGCGTTGTGTGATGTTGCTTTTCAAATAAACGCAATAGCCCCCAAATGACCACCCAGCTGACAATTGTCCCGATGATTGCTGTTCCGGCAAGGCTTTGCAGGATTTGAGAAAAATCAGCACCGGTGAGCAATTTCCCCAGTGCCTTGCTGCAGCCGTGTAAGCCTGACAGTATTATGAGCATCGTTACGGAAGACATATCGGGTTTCATCATGCGCCTGAAAATTTTTGCATGGCTATCTGCCAAGAAGTCCGCTTTATATTATGTCATTAACATCAGGATATGCCATGACCTATGACGAGTATAATGCCTTTTGCAATGCTTTGACGGCCACAACATATGTTGTTCAATGGGGCGGTTCACATGTCTGGAAAGTCGGTGGCAAGGTTTTTGTCATTGGCGGCTGGCATAATGACCAGCCGAGTTTCAGTTTTAAAGTCAGTCACATTGCTTTTGAAATGCTGCAGGAGCAGCCGGGATTGCGCCCTGCACCATATCTTGCCTCGCGCGGCATGAAATGGATACAGCATTATGCGGAGCCAGGTCTCAATGATGATGAGCTGAAAGACTATATCCTGCAGTCTTACCATCTTGTTGCGCAGGGACTGTCCAAGAAAAAGCAAAAAGAACTCGGCTTGTTGACATAGGCTGTATCTGCTTGGGAGATTTGCACTGATATTACCGCAGAGACCTTTTCATAATCAGGGGCTCATTGGATCTTGGTGCGGTATAATTCATGACCACCCGTATTGTTCTGGATTTAACATCGGTTTTATTGGCGCAATCCAGAAGTGCCTGTTGTGCGCTGAGGGCAAAAATTTTACCGGCTTCACGCACAGGCCGATATTCGACAGTGATGATCTCCAGCAACTCACCATCCGCATTATAAGTAACTTCAAAAATGGCTGATGCTTTTTGATAGTCGGTTTTTTCCGGCAATTTCCAGCATTTGCCTGCCATTTCGGCTATCACTTCACCAATAGGGGCGGCATGAAGTGAAGACGGAAACAGGCTGCAAGCCAAAAGAATTGCGACACAGGACTTATTCATAACTCTCCCGATACATCATAGTGCTGATGTATAGATAAGCATAAACTATGCCGAGGGGTAGGTGCGGGGGATTATAATATGGGTATAGTTATGAAGGATACGCGCTGACCATCGGCAGGAAAATTCGGGGCTGCTTTGAGGTGGTGTCTTTGCTGTCGTTTTGAGTTTGGCTGTTCAGATATAAAAAAAGCCCCGCAATGCGGGGCTTTCTTTTTAATCCGTAAGGATGGATTAGAACTTGTAGTTCACACCAACGCGTACTGTGTGGAACGGAGCCTTAACTTCACCGAAGCGAACGCCGTTAACATCATCCAGTTTCAGCTTGCCGAGGTCGGTGTAGAGGTATTCGGTTTTCAGAGTTACGTTGTTTGTAACAGCGTATTCTGCACCGGCACCTACAGTGTAACCAACTTTAGTGTCGGACTGGGAGAAGCTGTTTACGCCATCGAAAGCAGAAGCTTTGATTTTACCGTAAGCAACACCACCTGTTGCGTAAACCATGAAGCGGTCAACCGGTGTGTAACCGAGACGAACGCGGGTTGTACCGAACCAGTTGATTTTGGCTTCTGCACCAACAGTCTGACCATTGAAGTTCAGTTCTGCATCGGATTTCAGGTTGCCGCCCTGGAAGTCGGTTTCGATACCAACAACGGTCTGATCAAACTGCCAGTTGTAACCGGCCTGAACACCGCCGAGGAAGCCGCTTGCATTGTCTTTAGCAGAGAAGCCAGCGTAATCGTTGTATTTGAACTTGCCGCCTGCATAACCGGCGTTAAGACCGATATAGCCGCCTGTCCAGGAGAAAGTGTCAGCTACAACAGCAGGAGCTGGTTCGTTGTAAACGATAGCATCAGCTGCGAACGCGCTTGTGGAGGAGAGAAGCAGAGCAGCTGCCAGAGTTGTATATTTCATGTGATGAACTCCTTTTAGATTTCGTTAGAAACATAAAATATACCCTCGGAAATGTCTGTCACAAATATGCAACAGAAAGATCTTATCGACTTGAAGTAAATGTGATCGGCTTGACACCTTTTGGACACAATGTAAATCTGCGCGCCGCTCACGAAAACGTGTGATTTGTCACGTAAATATTATGCGGCCTGACCTGCGCTGTGGCCTGATGCCCATGCCCATTGGAAGTTGAATCCGCCAAGCCAGCCCGTTACGTCCACACATTCTCCAATGAAATAAAGGCCTTGTACCTTTTTAGATTCCATCGTCTTTGAGTCGAGTTCATCAGTGCTGATTCCGCCGAGTGTAACTTCCGCTGTACGATACCCTTCGGAACCTGCCGGTTTGATATGCCAATCCTGAATTGCCGCAACGAGATTTGTTAAGATCTTGTCAGACAAATCAGCTAGCGGCTTGTTCAATTGTGTCTTTTCCGTGAAAAACTGAGCCAAGCGACGGGGCAACTTTTCTGCAAGGGCGGTCTGGACAGACTGTTTGCCATTCGTTTTTCGTGCATTTTTTAACAATGTAAGGAAGTCAAAGTCCGGTTCTATGGTCAAAACGACCTCATCGCCCTCGCGCCAATAGGATGAAATCTGCAGAATCGCAGGTCCGCTCATACCGCGGTGGGTGAAAAGCAGTGCTTCGCGGAATCGGGTTTTGCCATGTCTAAGCTCTGCATCGACGGCTACCCCTGAGAGTGGGCTGAGCTGTTCCAGCAGATTGGGTTCCAGTGTCAAAGGCACAAGGCCGGGGCGGGGTTCAATCAGGCTGTGACCAAACTGACCGGCAATCTGATAGGCAAAACCCGTGGCTCCCATTTTCGGAATGGATTTGCCGCCCGTGGCAATAATCAGTGATTGTGCTTCGATTTTGCCATAGCTCGTCGCAACTATAAAACCGTCTGTGGTTTTGCTGATGTCCGAAACCGTGGTGTTGAGGTCGAGCCGCACATTTGCCTGCTGCATTTCCGTGCGCAGCATATTGATAATGTCTTTGGCGCTATGGTCGCAAAACAGCTGTCCCAATGTTTTCTCATGCCAGCTGATACCGTAGCTATCGACCATGGCGATGAAATCCTGCGGCGTGAAACGTGCCAGCGCGGATTTGCAAAAATGCGGATTGGCGGACAGATAGTTCTTTGCCGTTGCATGAATATTGGTGAAGTTGCAGCGGCCACCGCCGGAAATACGGATTTTGTCACCGGGGGATTTCGCATGGTCAATCAGCACGACCGAGCGTCCCCGCTGACCGGCACGGATTGCACACATCATTCCGGCTGCGCCTGCACCGATAATTACAACGTCTTTTTTCTCAATCACGGTGAGGCTTTCTGTTCCGGACAACGGGTAGGAGGATAAAGGCGTCTATATAAAGCAAAAAAGGCAGCCGTCGAGCGCTGCCTTGTTGATTGCGGAGGGAATACAGTTTTAACGGAACGCTACACCCGCATTGCGCATCTGGCTCATCATGGTTTGCAGAGATCCGCCAATATCAATCGCACGGCTTAAATCCGGCAACACAGTGACTTTGAAACCTTGTGCTGCCGCATCCAGAGCCGAATAGGCCACACAGAAATCGGTAGCGAGACCGGCCAGTGTTACATGCTTAATGCCGCGCTCGCGCAAATAGCCGCCAAGACCGGTCGGGGTCATGTGGTCATTCTCGAAGAAAGCGGAATAGCTGTCGATAGCTTTACGATAGCCTTTGCGGATTACCAACTCGGCTTTTGTCCATTGCAGGTCTTTATGAAATTCCGCGCCATGGGTTCCCTGTACGCAATGATCCGGCCACAAAGTCTGTTTGCCATAGGACATTGTCACCATTTCATAAGGCTCACGGCCTTCATGTGTCGAGGCGAAGCTGGAATGTCCTGCGGGATGCCAGTCCTGTGTCAGAATGACATGGTCAAAACGCGCAATCTCCTGATTGATGCCTGCAACGATACTGTCTCCGCCGGCTACAGCCAGCGCGCCTCCGGGGCAAAAATCATTCTGAATATCAATCACAATAAAGGCGGAGTTTTTCTGATCGTGTTGTGGCATCCCATTCTCCCGCTGCGTCACGTCCGAGAGCGATCAGTGACGAAAGCACGCGGAAAGGTCAAGAGGATCAGGCTTCAATTTCCACCCGTCCCAGCGGATGAGAGCAGCAGGCAAGAATATAGCCTTCTTCAATTTCATCATCGCGAATACCACCATTATGGTTCATAACGGTTTCGCCGCTGAGGCATTTGACTTTACACGTACCGCAGACACCAAACTCGCAGGCGCTTGGTATTTTTAACCCGCCGTTACGCGCTGCCAGCAACACAGTATCTGTCGGGCTGCATTGTACTTCCATGCCGGATAATGTGAAAATAACGCTCGGCGCCTCGGTCTCCGCATCACCGGCTGCGGCTTCAAGCGCGGCAGGTACCGGTATAGCGGGTGCTTCCGAGGCGGGCTGAAAACTTTCCTGATGATAATTGTCCATGTTGAAGCCGTTGGCTTCAAGCATGTCACGCACAGCGCGCATAAACGGCTCGGGGCCGCAACAAAAGACTGTGCGGTCTTTGAAGTCAGGTGCGGAAATATCAATAATACTATGACTGATACGACCATGAACGCCGCTCCAGACATTGCGGGCGATGGAACGCTCAACAACCAGTTGCAGGCGCAGGTTATCCATACGGCTGGCTAAGAGTTCCAGCTCCTTACGGAAGATAATTTCATCCGGTGAACGGGCGCAATTGAGAAAAACCACATCGCTGGCCGGTTGCGTATCATAAAGGAAACGGGTCATCGACATCATCGGCGTGATACCGGAACCGGCAGAGATGAACAGGTATTTTTTGCCCGGATGCGAAACGAGTGAGAAATCACCGGCAGGGCCGAAAGCTTTCAGTTTCATGCCCGGGCGCATATTATCCAGCATCCAGCGGGTGCCGATACTGCCTGCCTGTGCCTTAATGGTGATGGACACAGAATAAGGGCGCGACGGCGTGGAAGACAGCGTATAGGTACGCATGACCGGTTCCGGTGCGGCCGGTATCTCAATCGTGATGAACTGACCCGGCATATAGCGGAACCAGTTATTATTGTCCGGCGTGCGGAACGAGAAAGTCATCACGTCCGGCGCTTCTTCAATCGCCGCATCACATTCCAGAACCTGAAGCCTGTCGTTCCACGGCAGCATTTCATCAAGATATTTCATTCGTGCTGCTCTTCACCTGAAGGGGGCTTGAGGTGGGTTCACATTGAACCTGCCTTGTCATTACTGCTGCTCAGAGCACAGCACGTTTTTTACTGCGCTCTGAGTTGTTGTGATCTGTTGTCAGGCCACGCGGCTGAGTTTAGCAACTTCTCCTTGCAGGCGCGGGGTGATGAAATTGGCGTACCATTCAATAAACTGCATGACGCCGCCTTCATGCTCCACGGAATAAGGCCCCGGCTGATAGGCCGGTGAGCGAATGCCGCGGGCGTTTTCTTCCACGATCCGGCGATCCTGATCATTGGTTTCGATCCAGACATGGGTCAGTTCATCGAGATTGTAATCGACGCCTTCAACTGCATCTTTATTGACCATCCATTTGGTGGTGACCATGGTTTCCTCGGCGCTGATCGGCAGCACACGGAAAGAAATCGCATGGTCAATCATCACATGGTTCCATGTGGACGGATAGTTGAACAGCAGCATCGCGCCGATCTTGGAGGCAGTAACCTCTGAACTCAGGCTTTTCGCCACAGCAGGCTTGCCGGACATTGTATAGCTGTCGGCATCGCGCAGCAGCGGAATGCGGGCAATACGATACTGGCCGTTCTCGGACATGTTGAATTTAGCAGGCAGGCCGGTATCTTCACAGCGCTTCCAGAGCTGGTTGGTTTCCTCATCCTCCATCATGCCCTGTACGCCGGTGGCGCTTGGTGCTTCAGGATAGGTGCGGCACAGTTCCGGATGGTTGGCGGCGCAATGGTAGCATTCGCGGTTGTTTTCCCAGACCAGCTTCCAGTTGCCTTTTTCAATGATTGTGCTTTCAAAGGCAATTTTTGCATCTTTGATCTGATGGGGCGCCAGATAAGGCTCAACCGTTGCGCGGAAAGCATTGAAATCCGGTGCTTCATCCGCGACACAGATATAAATGTAACCGGCGACAGTTTCGCAATGCACGGTTTTCAGGCCGAAATCTGCCGGTTTGAAATCCGGCCCGACCTGACGGGCAAACAATAACTTACCATCCAGATCATAAGTCCACTGATGATAAGGGCAGACGAGGCGGGCAGCGGTGCCTTTTTCCGCCGTGCAGATACGCGAGCCGCGATGGCGGCAGGTATTATGGAATGCACGGATATTGCCCTGACTGTCGCGCACGACAATCACCGGATAATCACCGATCTGCACAGTAATATAGCTGCCTGCTTTCGGCAGCTCACAATCATGGCCGGCAAAGACCCATTCACGGTACCAGATATGTTCAAGATCGAGCTTGTAAAAGCCGGGATCTGTGTAGAACTTCTGTCCGAGACTGAAATTCGGGTCGCGCCCCAACAAGTCACTCAGCATCTGATTGCGGACGTCCATGATATGCCTCGCATAGCGTTGTTCATCGGGGGTGCCGGACTTTAAAACATGTCGCAGCCGGAGTGGCTTATGTGCGACATGGAAAAGCCTGATCCCGTATGGGTATTAAGATTGACGACAAGAGTTAAGTCTCAGAATATTTCTCAAAAAATCTGCTCTGATTATCCGTATTCAACCATTGAAATATGGCGGACGCGCATACGAAAACGACATGGGCTTCGCGTAAAGACGACACGCCAAACCGTCGCATCCGGAAATTTATCGGCGGCAATATTTTGTAGCCGAAAAGGGGCTGGTCAGACGCGGCAGGCCGTGCTTTTCTGTTGCGCAGACAAGACCCGTATCAAACGGATGCCCGCTGGAGGAAATATTTATGAAACGCTCGGAAATTAATGAAATTATCCGTGAAAGTGACCGCTTTATCCGGTCTTTCGGTTTTGTCATGCCGCCTTTTGCCTATTGGTCGCCGGAGGAAATGCGCACCCGTGTGAGCAATGACAGTGCAGCAATCCGCAATGCGCGTCTCGGCTGGGATATTACCGATTACGGGCAGGGGCGTTTCGATGAAATGGGACTGTTCCTGTTTACCGTGCGCAACGGACAGGCCGAAGATCTGCAAAAAGGCACCGGTATGCTTTATGCGGAAAAGATCATGATCTCGCGCGAGAACCAGCTGTCGCCGATGCATCGCCATGTGGTGAAGGCAGAGGACATTATCAATCGCGGCGGTGCCAAACTGGTGCTGGAAATGTTCAATTCCAACCCGGATGGCTCGATTGACGATAAAAGCGACGTGGTTGTTGCCTGTGACGGACGTATTAAGCGACTGTCCGCCGGTGGTTTGCTGAAGCTTGATCCGGGTGAAAGCGTGACCCTGATGCCCGGTAACTGGCATGCTTTCTGGGGTGAGGGCGGTGATGTGCTGATTGGCGAGGTTTCAACCGTCAATGATGATCTCACGGATAACATCTTCCGTGAGCCGATCGGCCGGTTCTCCGATGTGGAAGATGATGTTCAGCCACTGCATTTGTTGGTGTCTGATTATGACAAGTGGCTGGCGTAAAGCCCTGTCAGGCGATTGCCTTTAATGCCCATGCCGTAAAGTCCTGCATGAAACGCGCACGATCTGTTTCATGCAGGCTTTCATGGCGCATCTCCGGATAAATCTGTGTGGTAATATTGCTGAAGCCGGAGGCTCTCAGTCTTTTTTCCAGTGCAAGCAGGGATTTACCGCCTTCTGTTGAAGGATCCTGTCCGCCACCCTGTAAATAAAGTGGCATATGCAATGGTATTGCTTGTTGCGGAGCAGGATTATTGCAACGGCGCATAAAGCGGAAAACATCGATCCACATACTGACCGACGGATCATAGCCGCAGAGCGGATCATTATTATAGAGCGCAACCTCCGCTGCATCATGGGACAGCCAGTCAAATTGCGTCCGGTAATTTTCCACCTGCTTCGCCCATGTGCGGAAAGTCATGGCTGGCAGGAAATGGCTGGGGACATCGGAGCCGAGAAACATGCGCTCGGCTTTGAGTAAAGTGAAAGCCAATGTTTGATTCAGCACATTGGCAAAATTGGAATTGCATATGGCCGCCGCATCGGGTGTGCAGAATTTTCCGCATAAAGCGGCGAGTGTTACCAATCCCCCCATGGAATGGCCGAAGAGAATGAGCGGCAATCGGCCATGTCTTTCGCGGATTGTCTTTTCAATAAAGCTGATATCCTGCAGCACTTTTTCATCGCCATCTTTGGCTGCGAACTGACCGAGCGGTGCATCCGGTGCGCTGGTCAATCCGTGTCCGCGATGGTCATGGGCATAGACGTTAAATCCGTGCTCTGCGAGATAATCCGCAAAGTCATGATAGCGGGCAGCGTGTTCAGCAAGGCCGTGGCTGATCTGTATATTTCCGATGGGTGTTTTTTTCGCCGGTTGAAAGCGCAGCGCCAGTTTTGCACCGCTCGGACTTAACAGGATTTCAGGATTATCAAATGGCATTGTGAAACCTTGTTTCGGGAGTGCGGAGACTATACTTGTAATAATAATCAGCTATTCAGAGGTTAAACAGGGGAAGATGCTTATCGCGCCTGCTTCGCCTCTGTTCTGGCATTGCCCCTGCGCAATATTTAGCCTAAATAGCGCATCAAAGCGAATTCCCACACATTACGGGCTCAAATTCTCGGAGAACAGCCACCCAATGGCACGTCAATTTATTTATCATATGTCGGGTTTGAATAAAAACTACGGCACAAAGAAGATTCTCGAAAATCTGCACCTGTCATTTTATCCTGATGCGAAAATCGGTATTCTCGGCCCGAACGGCGCCGGTAAATCGACAATCCTCAAGATTATGGCTGGTCTCGATAAAGAGTTTACCGGTGAAGCCTGGCTCGCCGATGGTGCGACCTGTGGTTATCTGGCTCAGGAACCGCATCTCGATCCTGAAAAAACTGTTTTCGGCAATGTGATGGAAGGTGTGGCTGACAAGCAGGCCATTCTTGACCGTTATAATGAGCTGATGATGAATTATTCTGATGAAACTGCTGACGAAGGTGCGGCACTTCAGGATATTATTGACAGCCAGAACCTCTGGGATTTGGAAAGTCAGGTTGAAATGGCGATGGAAGCTCTGCGCTGCCCGCCAGCCGATGCTGATGTAACCACGCTTTCCGGTGGTGAACGTCGCCGTGTTGCGCTTTGCAAGCTGCTGCTTTCCAAGCCAGACCTGCTGCTGCTCGACGAACCGACCAACCATCTGGATGCTGAAACCACTGCATGGCTTGAAAAGCACCTGCGTGAATATAAGGGCGCTGTGCTGCTCATCACGCACGATCGCTACTTCCTCGACAATGTGACCGGCTGGATTCTCGAACTCGACCGCGGTCGTGGTATCCCTTATGAAGGCAACTATTCTGCCTATCTGGAAGCCAAGGCCAAGCGCATGATTCAGGAAGGTCGTGAAGACGATTCCCGTCAGAAGGCTCTTGAGCGTGAACGTCAGTGGATTGCGGCAAGTCCTAAAGCACGTCAGTCCAAGTCGAAAGCCCGTATTAAGGCCTATGACAAGCTGGTTGAAGCGGCTGAAAATCAGCGTCCGGGTGATGCACAGATTCTCATTCCTGCGGGTGAGCGTCTTGGTCAGGTGGTTATCGAAGTTGAAAACCTGTCCAAATCCTTCGGCGATCGTTTGCTGATCGACAACCTGACATTCAAACTGCCTCCGGGCGGTATCGTTGGTGTGATCGGTCCGAACGGTGCGGGTAAATCGACCCTGTTCAAAATGATCACTGGTCAGGAACAGCCGGATACCGGTAGCGTGCGTATCGGTGATACTGTTAAGCTCGGTTATGTTGATCAGAGCCGTGACCACCTCGACCCGAACAAGAATGTCTGGGAAGAAATCTCCGGTGGTAACGACATCATCAAGCTCGGCAAATTTGAAATGAACTCGCGCGCTTATTGCGGTGCGTTCAACTTCAAGGGCGGCGATCAGCAGGCTAAAGTCGGCAATCTTTCCGGTGGTCAGCGCAACCGCGTGCATCTTGCCAAGATGCTGCAGACGGGCGGCAACGTGCTGCTCCTCGACGAACCGACCAACGATCTGGATACAGAAACATTGGCGGCGCTTGAAGATGCGCTGGAAAAATACGCTGGTTGCGCCGTTATTATCTCGCACGATCGTATGTTCCTCGACCGTCTTGCGACACATATTCTGGCTTTTGAAGGCGACAGCCATGTTGAGTGGTTCGAAGGTAACTTCGAGGACTACGAAGCTGACAAGGTTCGTCGTCTCGGACCTGAAAGCGTTAATCCGAAGCGGGTGACCTATAAGCCGCTGACACGATAAAGGTTCGGGATGTTCTGGTTCTGGCGGTCTGCAAATGGCGTTGTTTTGCGCTTCCGGTGCTCACGTACAAACAGTACGCTGCGCGCCGGTTCTCAAACTCCACCATTTTCGCCTCGCCATAATCAGAACCTCAACGACCTTATCAGAAGTTAATAAAGGCCGGTGCATTGCACCGGCCTTTTTGTTTTAGAAAGGGAAGACAATGAAAGACTGGTCGGCACAGCAATATCTGAAATTTGAAGACGAACGCACAAGGCCGGTAAACGATCTTATCGCCCGTATTCCTCTGGAGAATCCTAAGGCGATTGTTGATATTGGCTGCGGCCCCGGTAACTCGACAGAAGAATTGAAAAGACGCTGGCCGCAGGCACAATTATCCGGTTTTGATTCATCGCCTGATATGATTGAAAAAGCGCAGACACGGTTGCCTGATGTGCCGTTTTATTTAAGCGATGTCACGCAGTGGCAACCGGATGCGGATGTTGATTTGTTGTTTTCCAATGCGGTGTTCCAGTGGATCCCTGAGCATATCCAGCATTTGCAGCGCCTGTTGAAGGGGTTGAAATCAGGTGCCGCACTGGCTGTGCAAATGCCGGATAACTGGAATGAGCCGTCCCATCGCATGATGCGGCAAGTGGCGAAAGACAGTCGCTGGATTGAGCGGTTAAGCAATGCATCGCGGCCGCCAATGCCAAATGTAAATGCCTATTATGATGCGCTGATACCATTCGCATCCCATATCGATATCTGGCACACAATTTATAATCATCCGCTTGATGGCTATGCGGCGATTACCGAATGGGTGAAAAGCACCGGCTTGCGGCCGTTTTTAAATCCGCTGAATGAAGAAGAACAGCGGGATTATCTGGCAGAATATACCGAGCGGCTGGCCGAGCATTATCCTTTGACTGTTGATGGTAAGGTATTGCTGCATTTCCCGCGGGTATTTATGGTCGTTGTGCGTGGTGAAGGTTGAAGTTGTGATGGCCGATTTGTTTGATAACATGCATGGCAAACGCATCGCAGCGCGTAAAATCTCAGGTCGTGTCCGTAGTCTCTATATTGCTTCAGGACAGGATTTTGTAACGCAGCCTGTTGATGTTTTGCAATGCGATCACGGTGGTATCGTCGGGGATTACCATTACGGCATGACACGTAAGGCCGGAGGTCGTGAGCCGTGGTATGAGCGGGGCACGCCGATCCGCAACGACCGGCAGGTCTCTCTGGTCTCTGTAGAAGAGCTGGACAAGATTACCGCAGCAATGGGGCTGGATGCGATCAGGCCGGAGTGGATCGGTGCCAATATTGTTGTGGAGGATATCCCGGATTTTACCTTGCTGCCTGCTGGTACGGTGTTGTTTTTTGACGGCGGCCTGACTCTGAAGCTGGACGGGCTTAATGCGCCTTGCAAAATTGCGGGAACCTCAATCGCACAGCATATTCAGGCGGACAACGAGGTTGCAACGGCGCTTTCATTTGTGAAAGCAGCTAAATTTCTGCGCGGCCAGACCGGGTGGGTAGAGCGGGCAGGTGCTGTTCATTCAGCGGATAAGATAACCGTGCGGATACCGGAACAGGTTTTTTATGTTTAAAATTTTAAATGCTAAATAACTTAGAGTGTGACCGAATTGCAAAATTGCAATTCGGTCTTCTTTTATAATTTACGCAGGAGGCATGTTGTTTTGTGCAGGAGGAATTGAGTTATTTGTAAGCGCGTTTAGCTTCCAAGTAATGATCAAAGGAGGATCGACTTGAATGGCCGGATCCAATTCTAGCCAGGTGACACCTTCTGAGCCTTCGTCATAGGTGAGGTATAATTTTTTATTCAGAGCGTTAACTATGTTTAGAATGTAAACGTTTTGCTGACCTGGTACTACTTCAAAACTTACAGGAAGTTTTTCCGCTGCTGGAAGAAAGGTTATTCCACCAGCTGTTTCCCCTGTATATGTGAGAACTGTTGTTTGGAATCCTGAACTGGCTAGGAAAGAACCTGATGCCGGATTATAAATCGTAAATGTATTATTTCCAGTCGCAGGCGTGCTGTGCATTGCAAAAATTTGACCACTATCTGTTGCGTCGTCAATAGTATCTATATTGCATTGAGCTTCATATTGAAAAAGTGAAGTATTATTTCCGGTGTTGTCATAAATGAATAATTTTTTATTGTTTGATGTATTGCTTAAAGTGAAAAGTATTGACATGTTTACCTCTTTTAATAATTATTATTATTGATAAATATTAAAGCCCAAGAACATTATCTAAAACAAATGCATCGCTTGTACCGGATGCAGCAGGAGTGTTCTTATCTACAAATATTATTCTTGGGGATTTTGTATTAGTTCCTAAATTTGTACTATTTATATCAATAATAGCTTTATATTTAAGATCAGCTTTATTTGGTACTAAAGGATCGTCAAGTAGTATTTGATATGCTGATCCAGCTATTGCTTTAAATATAAAGCTACATGCTGTGTCAGATGTTGTGAAATTCAGAAGGCCGGATACGGTGCCGTAAGCCGTTGGAGCTCCGGAAATAGCTACACCTTGTTCGGTATTGCCCAGAAATGAGCCGGTAAAGGGATTGAAAATTTTCAGAGAAGCTGATGCGCCGCCACCAATGAGCAGTGTAGGGTTTTCAAATGTTACCCAGTCACCTGCCGGACTAAAGCCTGTGGTTGTTGTTACTTGACTGGTATGAGTAATATACTTGTTACCTAAGGTGCTCGGCTGAGCCCATATATAGCGACCAAATGTTTGGCTCTTAATTCTGAATAAATATGCCATTTTAAAAATCCTTTTAATGATTTAAATTACATTTTTACTCTCCCACATATTTAAATTACTGGTCACTGTAATTACTGTCAGGCAGTAAGTTATTCGCGTGCCATTCATTGAGCTTTTCTGTTATTTGCGCATTTATCCAGTAAAGCGCGCTGTCTTTATCCAATCCTTCATCGCGGAGCTTGTCGTAATCGGTATAGGTATGGCGGATATAGGCGAGCAGGGTGAGGCGCGCGGCATTGTGTGCTGTGAGGTTGCGCATATGCGGTGCGGTGGCTGCTTCCCGCACTTGCTCCGCATCATAGAAGGGGATCCGCGGCGCCAGTATACGGAGCGCCAGTTCAATCTCTTTGCGGCGTTTTGCCGATGCGGCCATTATAATCTCCTGCGGGCGGTGTGCTTGGCTTATGCTTAGATCAAATAAGATATTTTAAAATATCTGGTTGTCGATTTTTGTTGCATTGATTGCATAGATCACATAAACATATCTTTATGTGTTTTAAATGCGGAGTGTGGTATGACAGGCAAGCCTTTGGCTCTGGAAGAAATGGTGGAAGTGCTGAAGGCTGCGGCAGAACCAAGCCGCTTGCGTATTCTGACGCTGCTTGCGGGCGGTGATCTGACCGTCTCTGATCTGACATCCATTCTCAACCAGTCACAGCCGCGTGTATCGCGCCACCTCAAATTGCTGAGTGAAGCAGGGCTGATCAGCCGCTATCAGGAAGGGTCATGGGCTTATTTCCGTTTGTCGGAAACCCCGATCCATCAGGGGCTTTCCCGTGCGCTGATCGGCTGGCAGGACAATCAGGATCCGCTGCTGTTGCGCGATCAGGAACGTCTGGCACAGGTGAAAGCCGAGCGTCACGAACGTGCGACTGCCTATTTTAGCGCAAATGCTGAAAGCTGGGATCAAATCCGTTCGCTGCATATTGATGAAACGATGGTGGAAGATGCCCTGCGCGGTATTGTCGGCGAACAGGCTTTCCAGTCTATGCTGGATATCGGCACCGGTACCGGCCGTTTGCTGGAAATGTTCAGCCCGCTTTATGTGCGCGGTGTCGGCATTGATATCAACCGCGATATGCTTACTGTTGCGCGCACCAATCTGGATCAGGCAGGTGTTGCCCATGCGCAGGTGCGTCAGGGCGATATATATGCGCTGCCGGTTGACCGCGACGGTTATGATCTGGTGACGATCCATCAGGTGCTGCACTTCCTTGACGAGCCGCAATCGGCCATTCGTGAGGCTGCCCGTGCGCTGCGTCCGCAGGGGCGCTTGCTGATCGTGGATTTTGCGCCGCATGATCTGGAATTTCTGCGTGACGAACATGCGCATTTGCGGCTTGGTTTCAGTGACGAGCAAATGACCGGCTGGATGAAGGCAGCAGGGCTGGAACCGGAGAAAATTGAAGCACTTGAGCCGCAGGGCGGACAGGCTTCCGGTCTGGTGATTAAACTGTGGCTGGCCCGTGATCCGCGAATGCTGATCGCCGATGCTGCCTGAGGCACACTTTGAGGCGCATCGGCATTATTGAGTAGCATTCCAATGTTTAGCTTTACATCATTCAGATGTGGGCAGGCACAGTTTTGATTTTCTTCATGGTGAAGTGGCCATGAATGTTTTGCCTCATGGTGCACTCCATGACGGAGAGAGTAACGGAGATTTCCGATGTCTAGTTTTGGCCAGCAGCGCCGTTCCGAGAGCGCGCATCCGATCCGTGTGTCCTTCGAGTTTTTCCCGCCGAAAACCGAGGAGATGGAAGAGCGTCTCTGGGAGACTGTGACGCGTCTGGCGCCGCTTAATCCGGCTTTTGTTTCGGTGACCTATGGTGCGGGCGGTTCTACCCGTGAGCGCACCAATAAAACCATTGCCCGTATCATTAAAGAAACGTCCATTACGCCTGCCGCGCATCTGACCTGTGTGGATGCGACCAAGGAAGAGGTCAATTCTATCGTCCGCTCCTTTGCATCTTTAGGCGTGACGCGCTTTGTGGCACTGCGTGGTGACCCTGCAAGCGGTATCGGTGAAGCCTATCAGCCGACACCGGGCGGCTATCAGAATGGTGCCGATCTGGTGGCAGGTCTCAAATCGATTGCTAATTTTGATATCAGCGTCTCTGCCTATCCGGAAAAGCATCCGGAAAGCCCGGATTTTGCAACCGATATTGAGATGCTGCGACGCAAAGTCGATAATGGTGCGACCCGGGCGATTACACAGTTCTTCTTCGATAATGATCTTTATGAGCGTTATGTGGAGCGTGTGCGTCGTGCGGGAATTTACATTCCGATTATTCCGGGTGTTTTGCCGATCCATAATTTCAAACAGGTGGCAAATTTCTCAAAGCGTGCAGGGGCACGCATACCGGCATGGCTGGCAGACCGTTTTGACGGACTGGAGAATGATCCGCAAACACATATGCTGGTCTCAGCGGCGCTGGCAGCCGAGCAGGTGAATGATCTGATTGAACGTGGTGTGAATGATTTTCATTTCTACACCATGAACCGCTCGGATCTGGCTTTTGCGATTTGTCATTTGCTGGGCGTGCGGGCACCGGTAGCGGCCTGAAAATATATATTATGAAACGAAAAAGCCCTGCGGAAAATACTTCCGCAGGGCTTTCATTTTTAAAAATGACAGGACTTGATTTATCTACTTTTGCGGAATGCCGAGAATGCCGGTAGTATCTGTAAAAGTGATGCCTGCAAAATGTCTCTTATTAAAACTGTAATCTGTATTTTTCTGATTGTGAAACCGAAATGCAGATATCAGATCAGCTGCTGAAATTCAGATGCTGACTATGTGAGGTCAGGGAAGTACACCGACAATCATTGCTGCGACAAAAACAAAAGCTGCGCAAAATACCAAGGCATTGATTGAACGCGTTAAACCCATATGGATTGCCTCCTAAGCAGGTTGTAAGTTCAGTTTTCAAATGCCGTATGAACAACATTCAAAGGCTGGAAAGTCACTCCTGACAAAGTCCGTTTTGACGGACTATACCGGAGCCGCTTCTCTTAACTCTAAACCGGAAATGCTAATTCCAGTCCTTTTAACCACCCATGCAGAAGGCATGGTCTGACGATCAAATTGACTGTTTTTTAACTGTGTCAGCACATTTCCCGTTTGTGTCATTTTATCGACATAAACGGCCAAAGAAAAGTCTAATTTCAAGGGAGGGCGTTGGAAGCAGTGGCGAAGTCGGGTTTCGCTATCCGTGCAGAATTTTAAATTTGTAAAAAATACAATATGTTAGTCAGGTGTCAAAAGTTTTGATGCCGCCGTAAATTTTTTTACAGACGGCATCAAAATCCCACTAAATTTATAGCTTTTCGAGTAATTCACGTGTCGGCCATGAATCGGCAGGCATGCCCAAACGCAGCTGTTCTGTGCGCACAGCATCTCTGGTCATAGTGCCAAAAACACCATCGATTCGACCCATGTCATAGCCGCGCACAACGAGCTTGTTCTGCAACTCTTTCAGCTCTTCAGTTGAAAGACCGGCTTCCGGTGTGCCGAGCAGGAACGGCTCGCCGCCAGCCAGACGTGATGCAAAATAGGCCGCGGTCGTGGCGTAAACGATGGACTTGTTCCATTCGACGAAAATATCAAAATTGCGGTAGGAGAGGAATGCCGGACCTTTACGCCCCATCGGTATGAGCAGGGAGGCATCACCGTCATCCGCGCCGAGTGCGCTGCCATTTACAGACTTTACGCCCCAGCCGTTCCATTTCGAATGTGGCAGACGATAGGTGCGGATGGAATTTTCCCATGGCAGGTCCTGTGTCAGCTGTACAGTTTCCAGCCATGGCTCACCACGCTGCCAGCCGAGCTCAGACAGCATACGGGCGGCTGTCATCACCGCATCGGCCACACTGTTGCGCAAATCCACTTTGCCGTCATTGTCGCCATCGACACCGCGCTCAAGATAATCTTTCGGCAGCAATTGCATCTGGCCGATTTCGCCTGCCCAAGCGCCTTGTGTGCCGGCATCAACAACGCCTTTATCCATCAGTTTCAACAAGGCGATCAGCTGCGGACGGAAAAGCTCCGGACGGCGGCAATCATGAGCCAAAGTGACGAGGGAGTTCAGCGTATCAAAATCGCCCTGAATAGCACCGAAGTCCGTTTCCAGTCCCCAGAATGCAGCAATCACCGGTCCCGGAACGCCATAGGTATCTTCGGCCTTTTTGAAGACATCTGCATATTTAACGAGATTTTCGCGGCCTTTTTTCAGGCGCTGTTCGGAAATCAGACGTTTGGAGAATTCGGCAAAAGTCAGGTTGAAAACAGTTTGCGTGCGGTCACGCTTCAATGTGCGTTCATCAAGCTGCGCTTTATGCAGCTCTGTCATTGCCTTGTCTGAGATGCCGGCTGCTTTGGCTTCAGTGACAACGCCTTCAAGCCAGACATTATAATCACCGCCGCAGGCCGGTTTTTCGATTACAACTGCTGCCGGTGCGGATGGTGCAGTTGAGGGAGTTGCAGGCTGTGCCGTTGTGGCAAAAGCAAAGCTTGCAGTAGAGAGAAGAGTAGCAGCAGTCAGAAGTGGTTTAAAAACTGATCTGAAGGCAGACAAGGAAGCAGGGCGTGACATAACTCAGTTCTTTCTGCAGCAGGCCTCAGTAAGGCCTGTCTGTTTTGGTTGATCTGACCGGTTTTGACCAGAGCGTTCAAATTTTCTGAGTGATGTCCTGCATAATCATTTTGTGAAAAAGAAGGTGTTAAAATCAGATTCACGTACTAAGCGTGATTTTATCTGACTTTGTTGCTTTCCAGCCACTTTCTCCACTGGGCATGATTGCCTGCGAACACATTAATATCAGCATCGCCTTTGATACCCGGAATTGTACCCGTTCCGGTATATTGCCAGAAGACCCACGGATGAGGACCGTATTTTTCATCCGGATGACCGGCTGTGGAGCGCAGCCAGAACGGATAATCGCTGAAACTGCGCAGTTCATTGTCATCGAAGAAATCAACCGTGGTATAGATGACTGGTTTTTTGCCGTAATGACGCTCGATCATGGTCAGGAATGTACGCATTTCCTTGCGCACAACAGCCGGATCAGGGCGAAGTTTACAGGATGGCGACAGTGGGTTCCATTCCATGTCCAGAACCGGCGGCAAAGCACCCGGATCTTTCGGCACATTACGGATATACCAGCGCGCCTGATCGGCTGCGCTGCGGCAGAAATAATAGAAATGATAGGCACTGCGCGGAATGCCGGCCGCGCGTGAGCCTGCCCAATGTTCAGCAAAGCGGTCATCAACGCGGTCGCCGCCTTCTGTTGCTTTAATAAAGACAAAAGAAACGCCGCTGCTGCGCACTTGCTGCCAGTCTACTTTGTCCTGATATTTGGAGACATCAGTGCCATGTACCGGATAATGCCACGGGGTTTTACCGGTATAGTCATGGGGCTTGCGATCATAGAAGCGCGGCGCTTTGGCGCCGGATGAAGGGAGAGCGATTCCTGTGCCGGAGACGGAACCTGCCGCCGGTTTCACATCTGAAAAATCATAATCCACAGATGTACATGCACTCAGCACAAGGCTGAAAACGGCAAGTGCTGCTGGCTTCATCGGGTATCATCTCACAATAATCACAGGGAAATCATGAATGCTTTCTTACTTCAAAAGGTTAAATTTTTCCTTTAGAGGGACAATGATAATTTTTGCCGAAAACGGAATGAAGACAGACGCATCTTTTCTCAGATGGTCAATGTCCTGTGCCAAACTATTTGATTTATAAATATTTTTTGATTGGCAGGGTCATAACTTATACAGGTTTAACAGGAATACTGTCATAATTACCGGAATAAAAAGCGGAACAATTAAATATTTCCGGCATTAACTGAGAGATTGTAAGCGCCTTGGTGAAGGTGGCTGAGGAGGTCAAATGTATCGTCTGCTGGCTTTTATCCTTGCTGTCGGTGTGCTGACCGGTCTGGTCTTTTCCGGCGGATTTTTGACGCATGACAAGACCGCAGAAAAACAGACTGACAGTGTTGCAGCCGTAATTGCTCATTCGGAGCAGGAATTGCAGTCAAAGGCCGATCAGGAACTGGCTGAAATTGATGCCAAAGCGTCGCAGAACAGTGTTGCAGGTCCTGCTGTGCTTTTACCGGAGCTGAAGAAACCGCTCACGGAAGAAGATGTGAGGGTTGCAGTGCAAAAAGCCGGTGATGATGCGGAGAAAACTGCTTTGAGTGTCGGTCAGACGTCAGATCAGGCTGCGGCAGCTAAAAAAACTGCAGAAGATTTTGTACGTGTGCGCATGGAAAGTCAGATGCGCACGGAACAGTCATCTGCAAAGTCCATGTAAGCCTGGATGTAAGACTATAAGAGCATTTCAGGTTTGGTGTGAATTGCCGGAAATGTTCTCTGCTTTATGCTTTTACACGCCTCGTTCCGGGCAAGGCTCGTAGTGTTCCGGTATTGACCATAAGCAATGTCGGCTGAATTTCATTCAACTCTTCGCGCTTGATGGTTTTCATCAGAGTTGTTTTGAATTACATAAGCTTATGTCGATTTGGTCCAGTATCGCTGATTTTTTAACGCAGACGGCTTACAGTGCGTTTTCCGGAGTGATTGAAGCCGTCCGCACCTATTTTGAGGGTGATGCGGAAACACGCCGTCGCGTTGCTTTTTCCATCGCTATGATCGCGCTGTCTGCCAAAATGGCCAAAGCTGATGGTATTGTCTCACAGCACGAAGTACGGGCTTTTCAGGATATTTTTGAAGTGCCGGAAAAAGAGGCGGATCACGTCTCAAGGCTGTATAATCTTGCCAAACAGGATGTGGCCGGTTTTGAGAGCTATGCCCGTCAAATTGCTTCACTGTGTCGTTCCTCGCAGCAAAACGGAGCGGATGAGCCTTGCGGTGCGCTTTCCGATGTTCTCGACGGTTTGTTCTATATCGCCAAAGCCGATGGCTATGTACACGATAAGGAAATGCAGTTCCTGCGGCGTGTAGCTGAAATTTTTGGTATTGAGGAAGACGAGTTTTTGCTGATCGCCGGAAGGCATGTCAATCTCGGCCCGTCCGATCCTTATGCTGTTCTGGGTTTAACGCGCGGAGTAGGATATACCGAGGCCAAGCAGCATTATCGCAAACTTGTGCGTCAAAACCATCCGGATCTGGTGATCGCCCGCGGTATGCCTTATGAATTTCAGAAAATAGCCAATCACCGTCTGGCTGCGATCAATGCAGCATGGGCGACACTTGAGAAACAACTGGGTCAGCATGACTATGCAGGATAATTCAACACCGGAAGCCGGTTTGGCACAGAACAATCAGGCAGCTCCGCGCGCCTTGCTGAGCAAAGCGGACTATGAGGGCGCTGTTATTGATGCATCTGCCAATTTTGGTCCGCGTAAAGACGGCAAAGAACCGCGCTTTCTGATCCTGCATTATACGGGGCTTGCGACTGCGCAGGAGGCGCTGGATATTCTCAAATGCCCTGAACGAGAGGTCTCGGCACATTATCTCGTGCATGAAGATGGTCAGGTTGTGCAAATGGTCGCGGAAAGCGAACGTGCATGGCATGCAGGTCAAAGCTGCTGGAAAGGGGAGCGGGATATCAACTCCGCCTCTATTGGTATTGAAATCGTCAATCCGGGTGTTCTGGAGAATTTTCCGCTTTTTCCTGATGCGCAGATTTCATCTGTTATCTCTCTCTGTCGCTCTATTTGTGAGCGCTATAATATTGCGCCGGAGAATGTGCTTGCCCATTCTGATATTGCACCGGAACGTAAGATTGATCCGGGTGAGAATTTTCCGTGGGAGGACCTGTTTAAAGCGGGGATCGGTCATTGGGTTGAGCCGGCACCAATCCGTGGCGGGAGATTTTTTGCCATGGGAGATCAGGGGCAACCGGTGGAGGCCTTGCAGTCCATGCTGGCTATGTATGGTTATGATATCGCCATCAACGGCGAGTTTAACGAGCGGACCAAAGTGGTGATGAGCGCATTTCAGCGCCATTTTCGTCCAAAACAGATTGATGGTGTGGCAGATATCTCAACAATTGAGACACTGCACAGGCTGATTTCGATGAATTTACGTGAAACCGTAACCAGCTGATTTTTATAAAAACCTTATCGTTAACAGCCAAGTAAATTCCGCAATTGTTACAGTTTTTAGTAAACTGTGATTTGTGGCGACAATCTTCGGCTGCATTTCCCCGTCAGATACAACCTCAATTTCCTTGAGCAAGTCTGGTGATGGGGCGGACTGTTTCCCAGAAGGAAGGGCGTTGAAAGCTGGTTTTGCATGTCTTGCAAAACTCTTCGACGGATTATGCAACAGTTCCAACGGTTAAGGTTTATGATTAAAAAAATTGGATTTTTATGCGCTCTCAGCGGGGCGGTGGTTTCGTTCGGTCTGACACCAGCCATGAGTGCACCGGTACTTGAAAAAACAAATCTTGTAGACATCCTGAAAGCGAAAAAAGAAGCTTCAGAAAAAACTGCTGCAAAAAAGAGTGAAGCGGGTAAAAACAAGTCTGATGCCAGTCGTACGGCCTATCAGAAACAGGCTTCCGGTACTGCCAAAATGCCGGTTATTGAGCGCCGTTCCGCTCGCACCCGTATTGATCTGAATAAACAGATCAGCGGTAAAGCAGAAACCAAGCAGGCGCAGACAGACAAATCAGGCAAGCCTTATTCCGGCATCATTGCCCGTTATGCCTCTTCTTATGGTGTTCCGCTGGCGCTTGCTCATGCGGTTGTGCGTCATGAAAGCAATTATCAGCCCCATGTTCGCGGCAGCGCCGGTGAAATCGGCCTGATGCAGATCAAGCTTGGTACTGCACGCGGTCTTGGTTATACCGGTTCGGCAAAAGGTTTGTATGATCCGGCAACCAATGTGCAATATGGCATGAAATATCTTGCACAGGCACAGAAGCTCGGCGGTGGTTCAACCTGCGGCACAATCCTCAAATATAATGCCGGTCACGGCGCCAAGCGTATGAATCCGACATCTGCAAAATATTGCAGCAATGTTAAAGACTTCATGCGTTCATTCTAAGATGCGCAATTGCGACTGTTAACTGAAGTCAGTTAACTGCAAATGCTCTATGCCTGTTTATATTCAGGCTCTGGCGGGACAATTTGTACGCCATAACCTAAATCTAAACAGCCCTTACACAGCAGGGCTGAGATTTTGTACAAAAGCTGGGTTTCCGTTGCCGGAACCCAGCTTTTTTATTGCGTTTTATGGCAGATCAAGCCTATAGACGCATGTCAGCCGGTCGGGCAGCCGCGCTTGTTCAATACCGAAAGGTGGCAAGTGAGGAAAGTCCGGGCTCCATGGAAACACGATGCCGGGTAACGCCCGGCGAGGGTGACCTCAGGGAAAGTGCAACAGAGAGCAGACCGCCTGCCATTGTCCTTCGGGACATCGGGCAGGTAAGGGTGAAAGGGTGGGGTAAGAGCCCACCGCGCTGCCGGTAACGGGAGTGGCACGGTAAACCCCATCGGGAGCAAGACCGAATAGGGACGGCGCATCAGGCTTCGGTCTGGTAATCGGTTTCCGGATAGCCGTCCGGGTGGGTTGCAAGAGGCGGGTGGCGACATCCGTCCCAGATGAATGGCTGCCGCGTCGGGCTGGAAACAGTCCGGCCATACAGAACCCGGCTTACAGACCGGCTGACAAATCTGTTTGAAATTATAGAGCATGTCCCCCAAAAGCGGACACCGCCTGTGCGGGGAAATCAGTTCGCTGGGCTGATTTCTATTCCCGCTTCGATGGGATAAAGACATGCGTACAACAAACGGTTAGAGCGAATGCTATGAATTCGATTAAACGCGACATGCTCTTGCGGTGAAATGAACGACATATAAAGCGTCATTTTAACCGCTGATAAATCATAACTGCGCTCGTATAATAACCCTTCCTTAATATTAATATTGGATAAATTTATTCACGGCGTATTGCGTGTCCGGCCGGCTGCGCAATCGCAAAAATCGATAATATGGCAACGTTCGGAGCGGTTTTTGCACCTGCGTTGACGCCTACCTTACCCCGGTGGTATTTCTTAATGCAGTTTGTTGCGTCCAGACTTTGTTCAGTTTCCAGACATTTTGTGCTGCATCCGGCATTAGCCGGTATGCAAAATGCTGAAATCTGCAGCCGCGGTTTACCCGTTGGCACGCAAGGATCTGCCGTTCTCACGCAGGGTCCGCTGAAGAAAGCAATACAATGACAGGACCGAAGGAAATTATGGTTCCGGAAGCGCAGGCAGACAAACTGACACCGCACGCTGATACACAGGCGGGCGCATCAGAGCATGAAGACTATTCCCGCCATATTCCGGTTATGCTGGAAGAGGTTGTCAGTGCTTTGCAGCCTGAAGCGGGTAAACTCTATGTGGACGGCACTTTCGGCGCGGGTGGTTACACAAAACGAATTCTCAAAACCGGTGCCGAGGTTCTGGCCATTGACCGCGACCCGAATGCAATTGCTGCCGGACAGGCGGTGGTTGCAGAATATCAGGGACGTTTGCGTCTGGTGCAGGCACGCTTCTCCCAGATGGAAGATGTGCTGAGCGATGTGCAGCCTGACGGTGTTGTACTGGATATCGGTGTTTCCTCGATGCAGATTGATGAGGCGGATCGCGGTTTTTCTTTCCAGAAAGACGGGCCGCTGGATATGCGCATGTCCTCGCAGGGCCTGAGCGCCGCTGATGTGGTCAACCAGTATAAAATGGGTGATCTGGCGCGCATCTTTAATTTTCTCGGTGAGGAACGTCATGCCGGACGCATTGCGCGCATGATCGAAAAACGCCGTGAAAGTGAGCCTTTCAGTCGCACCCGTGATCTTGCCAATGCGATTGAAATGCTGGTCGGGCGCCATCCGAAAGACCGTATTCATCCGGCGACACGCGTTTTTCAGGCACTGCGTATTTATGTGAATGACGAGCTGGGTGAACTGGCGCGTGCATTGATTGCCGCAGAACGTTCGCTGAAGCCGGGCGGCCGTCTGGTTGTTGTGACATTCCATTCATTGGAAGACCGTATTGTGAAACGCTTTTTTGCAGATCGTGCGGGCGGCGGCGGCGGATCGCGTCATCTGCCGGAAGCGCATATGCGTCAGGGCAGTTTCACGCCTGCGGTCAAAGGGGCAGTGGGTGCCAGCGAGGAAGAGGCGGAGCGCAATCCGCGCGCGCGTTCGGCCAAGCTGCGCGCCGGTATCCGCACAGAATACCCGTCGCTTAAAGCGGATTACAGTATTTTCGGCCTGCCAACCCTGCCTGTTCTGCCAGAAACTGATAATGCGAAGAGGAAATCATCATGATGCGAACTATAGATATTATATTGATCGCAGTCATGCTGGTGGCGGCAACCGTGACCTATAAGATCAAACATGATGCTGAAAAGCAGGTGGTTGAGATCAAGAAGATTCAGCGTCAGATTGCCTTTGAAAAAGACACGATCAATCTGCTGAAAGCCGACTGGAGCCTGATGACCCAGCCGAACCGTTTGCAGCGTCTGTCCGATATTTATCAGTCACAGCTGAAATTGCAGCCGGTTGATGTGACGCAGATCGGTCTGTTCGATGATATTCCGATGAAACAGGCTGATGATATTGAAAAACTGATCGGTGGCAGTGCCGATCTGATTGCATCTGTTGATACGATGAGCACAGGCAGTGTTGCGCAAACTGCGCCGGCCGGTGCGGTTTCAAATGCGGCACCGATGCGTGTTGTGGTTCCGGGAGTGCGGCCATGAGTGGAAAAAGCAGCTGGTTCCGGCGTAAAAACAAAAAATCCTCATCAGATGATGCTCCGGTTCTGGGGCAGGCACCTGAATTTGACAGTGCCGCGCTTGAGAGTGAGCGCGGCATTGCCACGTCTCCGCTTAATGACAGTGTTGCCTTTGCCGGAAACCGTAAAAAACATGGAAACCGCGCGCGTAATCGTCTGATTATGGCGATTTCCTGCTTTGTCGGTATTTACGCGGTGATTGGCGGCCGCCTCGTTTATTACGGTATGCAGGGCGGCGATAATGAAGGTTATCGCGCCGGTGCGGCCAGCACGCTTGCAGCACGGCCGGATATTCTTGACCGCAACGGCGAAGTGCTGGCGACTGATATCAAAACAGCTTCGCTCTATGCCGAGCCGAAAAAGATTGCCGATCCGGACGAAACTCTGGAACTGCTGGCAACGGTTCTGCCTAATCTTGACTGGGAAAGCACCTATCGCCGCCTGAAGAGCGGTGCAGGTTTCGTATGGATTCAGCGCGGTTTGACACCACGTCAGCAGAGCCAGATCATGGCACTGGGCGTGCCGGGTATCGGTTTCCGCACTGAGAAATCCCGTTTCTATCCGGGTGGCCCGACTGCTTCTCACATTCTCGGTCTGGTGAATATCGACAATCAGGGCATTGCCGGTATGGAAAAATATATCGACAGTCAGGGCTTGAGCGATCTGCGTATGGCTGGTCTTGCCCAGCCGGACAATCTGGAGCCGTTCCGCCTGTCGATTGACCTGCGCGTTCAGCATATTATGCGTGACGAACTGGTACGCGCTGTTGAAAAATACCGCGCGATTGCTGCCGGTGCTGTGGTGCTGAATGCCAAGACCGGTGAAGTCGTTGCTATGGCTTCGGTGCCGGATTTTGATCCGAATAATCCGTTTAATGCACTGGAAAAAGATCGTCTGAACCGGATGTCTGCTGGTACCTATGAAATGGGTTCGACGATTAAGAGTTTTACCACGGCGATGGCGCTGGATTCCGGTAAGTTTAATCTGGAAAGCAAGTTTGATGCGACCCGTCCGATCACGATCGGCCGACAGACCATCCGCGACTTCCACGGTAAAGCCCGCTGGCTGACACTGGCGGAAGTGTTTATTTATTCCTCCAATATCGGTTCGGGTAAAGAAGTTGATGCGATTGGTATTGAAGGCCATCGCGAGTTTCTGAAGCGCGTCGGTCTGCTGGATCGCATGCAGACCGAACTGCCGGAAGTTGCACGTCCTGTTGAACCGCGCGTGTGGAAGAAAGTGCACTCCATTACTATTTCCTACGGGCACGGCATGATGACCACGCCGTTGCAGACGGCCGTTGCCGCTGCGGCGCTGGTCAATGGCGGCAAGCTTATTCCGCCGACATTTGTACCGCGTACACAAGAAGAGGCCAATGCGATTGCCACGCAGGTGCTGAAACCTAAAACCAGCGATGACATGCGCTATCTCTATCGTCTCAATTCCGAGATCGGTTCCGGTCGGCGCGCTGAGGTGAAGGGTTATCGTGTCGGTGGTAAGACCGGTACAGCGGAAAAGGTTATCAACGGCCGTTATTCCAAAGATGTCCGTTTTAACGCGTTTCTTGCCGCATTCCCGATGGATGACCCGACTTATGTGGTTCTGACCATTATTGATGAGCCAAAACCGGAGGAAGGCAAACTTTCTGCGACTGCCGGACTCAATGCTGCCCCAATGGTTGCAAATATCATTCGCAGGTCAGCATCATTCCTGGGTGTGTCGCCTGACTTTGCGCAGGATAATGCACCAATTCTGGCAGCTTATGAAAATGACTGATCTGAGCAGGGGATCAATGTGACGTAATAATGCCTTGAGCACTTATTATGTCACATGAAATGAATTCAAAATCGGGATCTGAATGGCATGAAACTTCAAGATATCGCAGCCTATGTAAATGATATGACGGACTCAGTGGCACAGACTGAGATTTCCGGATTGAGTTCCGATTCCCGTAAGGTACAGAAGGGCAGCTTGTTTGCTGCTCTGAAAGGCGTAAAAAATGACGGTTCGGCCTATGCGGCTGATGCTGTTAAACGCGGTGCAGTTGCAATTCTGGCCGATGAAGACATGAATGCCGAGGGCATCACTGTGCCTGTGCTGCGCAGCAAAGACCCGCGCCATGCGCTGGCAATGGCTGCTGCAACATTCTATGGCAAACAACCGCAGATTATGACTGCTGTTACCGGTACCAGCGGTAAAACCTCTGTGGCTTCCTTTACACAGCAGATTTGGGCCTATGCAGGTTTTGCGGCCGCAAGTATTGGTACAACCGGCGTTTTCTCCCCGACACGAAATGAATATGGCTCGCTGACAACACCTGATCCTGTGGAACTGCAGAAGCTACTCGCAGAGCTGGCGGATGAAGGTGTGACCCATGCCTGTATGGAAGCTTCATCGCATGGGCTGGATCAGCGTCGTCTGGACGGCGTGAAGCTGACAGCCGCAGCCTTCACCAATCTCGGCCGCGATCATATGGATTATCATCCGACGGTTGAAGATTATCTCGGTGCAAAAATGCGCCTGTTTGATACGCTGCTGCCAAAAGGTGCTCCGGCGATTATTTTTGCGGATGATGCCTTTTCACCACAGGCGATTGCAGCCGCTGTTGCGGCCGGTTCTGATGTCAAAACTGTTGGCCGTAAAGGCGATTTCATTACACTGAAACGCGTGGAACATGAGCGCCATCGTCAGCATGTTGAGCTGAGCCATGCCGGTAAGATTTACGAATTTGCTTTGCCGCTGGCCGGTGATTTTCAGGTGGCGAATGCGCTGGTTGCAGCCGGTCTGGCAATTGTCTCCGGTGTGCCTGCGGATGCGGCTTTCCGTGCATTGGAGCGTCTGAAAGGTGCGCCGGGTCGTCTGGATCTGGTTGGTTCCACTGAAGACGGCGTGCCTGTCTATGTGGATTATGCCCATAAGCCTGACGCACTGGAAAATGTGCTGACTTCAGTTCGCCCTTTCACGACCGGTCGTGTGATTGTGGTGTTTGGCTGTGGCGGTGACCGCGATAAAGGCAAGCGTCCGATCATGGGGGAAATTGCCACCCGTCTGGCCGATGTGGTGATTGTCACCGATGATAATCCGCGTTCGGAAGTACCGGCGGTGATCCGCTCTGAAATTCTGACTGCCGCGCCAAATGCACTGGAAATCGGTGACCGACACGAGGCTATCCGCCATGCTGTGCTGCTCGCACAGGCCGGTGATACAGTTATTATTGCGGGCAAGGGGCATGAAGAAGGGCAGACCATCAATGATGTGACGCTGCCATTCTCGGATCATGCAGAAGTTGCCCGCTCGCTTGAGGCGCGTTTTAAATGAGTGATTTGCTTTGGAAATCGTCTGACATGGTAAAAGCGATGGAAGGGCGGCCGGTTGGTCACCTTCCTGAAGGTATTACCGGTATTTCGATCGATTCCCGCACATTGCGAAAGGGTGAAGCCTTTTTCGCGATTAAAGGTGATATGTTTGACGGGCATGATTTTGCGACCGCTGCTATGGCTGCCGGTGCAGGTTTGCTGGTTGTGACCGAAGCGCGTTTGCCTGCTCTGGGTAAACTACAGGTGCCGATGATTGTGGTGGATGATGTGCTGGCCGCACTGACCCGCCTTGGCATTGCTTCCCGCGCACGCTCAAAAGCGCAGATTATTGCTGTTACCGGTTCTGTGGGCAAAACCACCACCAAAGAAGCCTTACGTCATGTTCTGTCCGATTGCGGAAAGGTTCATGCTTCCGCCGCTTCATTCAATAATCACTGGGGTGTGCCGCTGACTTTGGCACGGATGCCGGAAGATACCGATTATGGTGTTTTTGAAATCGGCATGAACCATCATGATGAAATTCGCCCGCTGGTGAAAATGGTTCAGCCGCATGTGGCTGTCATTACGCTGATTGCGCCTGCACATCTGGGGCATTTTGCTAATCTCGAAGAAATTGCCGTTGCCAAAGCAGAGATTTTCGAAGGCGTTCTGCCCGGCGGTTATGCGCTGCTGAACAGGGATGACAAACGCTTTAAACAGCTGGAAACGCTGGCTGTTGCGGCTGGGATTGAGCACATTGCCACTTTCGGTGAAAATGCCCGTTCAACCTACAAACTGCGTGATCTGGTGATGAAGACGGATTGCTCCTGTATCACGGTTTCACTCGGCGGTCAGGAGGCGGCTGTGAAGATCAGTGCTCCCGGCCGGCATATCGTACAGAATATGCTGGCGGTGATGGGCGCTGCACATCTGGTCGGCGCGGATATGACGAAAGTTGTGCTGGCGCTGGCAAGTCTGCAGGCTGAAGCCGGACGCGGCGCGCAATATCGTCTGCGCCATGGTGACGGCACATTCACGCTGATTGATGAGAGCTATAATGCCAATCCGGCATCTATGCGCGCTGCACTGTCACTGCTTGAGTCCACTGAGCCGCAAGGCGAGGGGATAGAGAAGGGACGGCGCATTGCAGTGCTTGGCGATATGCTGGAGCTGGGCAAGCAATCTTCCAAGCTGCATGGTGATCTGGCACGCCCGATTGTGGATGCGCATGTGAATATGCTTTTCATCGGTGGCGCGCATATGAGTGCCCTGAAATCCGCAATGCCTGCAGAAATTCAGGTTGAGTATCGGGAAAGCGTTGACGAACTGCTTCCACTTGTAGTCAAAGCAGTGCGTCCCGGAGATGTGGTGATGATTAAATCGTCAAAGTCGATCGGCTTTGTGAAAATCGTCAATGCATTGCTGAAAAAATATGCCGTCTCTGAGGCAGCAGAATAAACAGGCCGGTTTTACGCTTAAAGTGTAAAACCGGATTTTCATATACAGTCATAGCTGGCTGCTAAAGAATAACAGGAACTAAGCACTGCATTTTGTGTAATGCTATGTGTTAAAGTGCCGATACCGACCTGAAGGGCATTCACCCGATGCTGATGTTATTAGCCAATGCTGCGGATCATCTGTCGTTTTTCAACGTATTCCGCTATATTACTTTCCGCACCGGCGGTGCACTGATTACATCAGCTTTGCTGGTCTTTTTACTTGGGCCACGCATTATTGACAGTCTGCGCGTCCGGCAGGGGCGCGGTCAGCCGATCCGTGCTGACGGCCCGCAGACTCACTTCAAGAAAGCCGGTACGCCTACCATGGGCGGTTTGATGATCCTGTTCGGAACATTGGCTTCGGTCATGCTCTGGGGCAATCTCAAAAGCGTTTATGTCTGGGTTGTGTTGCTGGTAACAATCAGCTTCGGTGCTATCGGTTTCTACGATGACTATCTGAAAGTGACAAAACAGTCGGATAAAGGTTTTTCCGGCAAGGCACGTCTCGGGCTTGAGTTCATCATTGCTGCAATTGCTGCCTATGTCATCATGCGCACCGGTCAGGAGCCGTTTTCGTCCTCACTGACATTCCCGTTCCTGAAAGGCATGTTGCTGGATCTGAGCTGGTTCTTCATTCCTTTTGCTGCTTTTGTCATGGTTGGTTCCGGTAATGCGGTCAACTTTACCGATGGTCTTGATGGGCTGGCGATTGTGCCGGTGATGGTTGCTGCGGCTTCTTTCGGCTTTATTGCTTATCTGTCGGGTAACGCGATTTTTGCGGATTACCTGCAAATCCACTTTGTACCGGGCACCGGTGAGCTAGCTGTTATTCTCGGTGCCGTGATTGGTGCCGGTCTGGGTTTCCTCTGGTTCAACGCTCCGCCTGCCGCGATCTTTATGGGTGATACCGGTTCGCTTGCGCTGGGCGGTATGCTGGGTGCGGTTGCGGTTGCGACCAAGCACGAAATCGTGCTGGCAATCATCGGCGGCCTGTTCGTTATGGAAGCACTGTCGGTGATTATTCAGGTTGGCTGGTTCAAGCTGACCGGCAAGCGTGTGTTCCTGATGGCGCCAATCCATCACCATTTTGAGAAAAAAGGCTGGACTGAAAGTCAGGTTGTGATCCGCTTCTGGATCATTGCGATTATTCTGGCGATGATCGGTCTTTCAACGCTGAAACTGCGTTAAATAAATTGCAAAACACACGTAATCCGAATGGTTTTGTTAACCATTCGGATTAAATTATATATTGAATATTATTGTCGACTGGCGGCCTGATCATGATCCCGACACTGACCCTCAAAGATAAAGCTGTTGCGCTGTTTGGCCTTGGCGGTTCCGGTATTGCAACGGCGAAAGCTATGATCGCCGGCGGCGTGAAGGTTGTGGCATGGGATGATAATCCGGACAGTGTTGCCCGTGCGGTAGCGGAAGGCATTCTCACGCAGAATTTACGCGAGGCAGACTGGTCCGGTTTCAGTGCATTTATCCTCTCTCCCGGTGTGCCGCTGACCCATCCGCAGCCGCATTGGAGTGCGGAACAGGCACATCAGCGCCAAGTTCCGGTTATCGGTGATGTGGAATTATTCTGCCGTGAGCGCAATGCAGCGCTGGCTGCAGGCGATGATGTACCGTTTGTTGCCATTACCGGCACCAATGGAAAATCCACCACAACCGCGCTGATTGCCCATATTATCAAAGCCTCAGGCCGTGATATGCAGCTCGGCGGTAATATCGGTACTGCCGTGTTGTCGCTTGAAGCACCGGCAGATGGCCGTAACTATGTGGTTGAATGTTCGTCCTATCAGATTGATCTGGCACCTTCGCTCAATCCGACAGCGGGTATTTTGCTGAACCTGACGCCCGATCACCTCGACCGTCACGGTACGATGGAAAATTATGCAGCTATCAAAGAACGTCTGGTTGCAGGCAGTGATACGGCCATCGTGGCGGTGGATGATGATTACTGCATTGCTATTGCAGACCGCCTTGAAAAATCCGGTAAGAAGTTGATCCGTTTCTCGAAAGATCAGGTGCTGACAGAGGGCTTCTATGCGCAGGGTGCGGATATCTATCGCGCCGGTAGTGGCAAGACAGAACTGCTATTGTCGCTGGAGGGCATCGGTTCTCTGCGCGGTGCGCATAATGCACAAAATGCTTTGGCCGCAATCATCGCATGCCTGACTGTTGGTCTGAGCCTTGACGAAATCCGCGCCGGTCTGCGTAGTTTTCCGGGGCTTGCTCATCGTATGGAGCAGGTCGGCCATCAGGGTAAAACCCTGTTTATCAATGATTCAAAAGCCACCAATGCGGAAGCAACTGCGCCTGCACTGTCGTCTTTCCCGCAACTTTACTGGATTGCGGGCGGCCTGCCGAAAAGCGGTGGCATTGAAAGTCTGCGCATCTTCTTCCCGCGCATTACCAAAGCCTATCTGATCGGTGAAGCGGCGGCGCAATTTGCGGCTACTCTGGGCAATGATGTACCGTTTGAAATCAGTCATACGCTGGATGCCGCGATTGATCATGCAGCCTTGGATGCGGCACAGGATGCGGCTGATGAGCCGGTTGTGCTGTTGTCACCGGCTTGCGCCAGTTTTGACCAGTTTCCGAATTTTGAAAAACGCGGCGCAGCATTCCGCGATAAAGTCATGACACTTCAGGGATTTGCACCAATCGGGAGGGCAGACTGATGGTTAGCCGCGTAGACAGAGGCCCTGTCGCCAATTGGTGGTGGACGATTGACCGTTATTTTCTGGCTGCCTGTCTGGCACTGATGGGGCTTGGCATTTTGCTGTCCTATGCCGCCAGTCCTGCGGTGGCGGAGCGTATTGGTCTGGACAGTTTTCACTTTGTTGAGCGCCAGATCTTTTTCATGATCCCTGCGCTGATCGCTATGATCGGTACGTCATTTCTCAGCCCGCGTCTGGTGCGCCGTTTTGCATTGGCTCTGCTTGGTATTTCTCTGTTGCTGATGGTTGCAGCCCTGTTTTTCGGGATTGAAGTCAAAGGTGCGCGGCGCTGGGTCTCTCTGGCCGGAGTTTCCATCCAGCCGTCCGAGTTTATGAAACCGGCTTTTGTGGTGATTTGTGCATGGTTGTTCTCCGAACAGGAGCGCAGCGGGGATATGCCGGGCAGTTTCATGGCGCTTATCCTGTTCGGTCTGGTTGCAACACTGCTGATGGCGCAGCCGGATTTCGGGCAAACCACGCTGACCGCTGTGAGCTGGGGCGCTATGTTCTTTCTGGCGGGCATGTCATGGATGTGGATTGTCGTCTTTGGCGGCGGTGCAGTCGTGCTGGGCTTGGGCGCTTATACATTCCTTCCCCATGTGGCGGGCCGTATTGACCGCTTTATGACCGGTGAAGGTGACACGTTTCAGGTTGATACCGGACGCGAAGCGATTATCAGTGGCGGCTGGTTCGGGCAGGGGCCTGGTGAAGGCACGATCAAACGTATTATCCCTGACAGCCATACGGACTTTATTTTCTCGGTGGCTGCGGAGGAATACGGTATTATTCTATGCATTCTGATTATGCTGCTGTTCGCCTTTATCGTTATTCGCGGGCTTGTTGTTGCCATGAGAGAGCGTGATGCTTTCTCGCGTCTGGCAATTTCCGGCATTGTGATTTTGTTCGGCTTCCAGTCGATCATCAATATGGCAGTGAATCTGCACCTGATGCCTGCCAAAGGGATGACTCTGCCGTTTATTTCCTATGGCGGTTCATCGCTGGTGGCGATTGCAATTACGATGGGTTTCCTTCTGGCGCTGACACGTCAAAATCCTGAACGCCGTATGTCTGCTTCGCTGAAAGGCGCAGGCGAACGTATTCCTGTGCTTTAAATTATAAGACGAATTGCGCAGTTCCGGTGAATGATTGTTCGGGACTGCCTGTTAAAAAATACAGAACGGATGATGATGACAAAAGGTGTTATCGTTTTGGCGGCGGGTGGTACCGGCGGGCATTTATTTCCTGCTGAAGCGCTCGCGCATGAGCTGACAAATGACGGTTATGATGTACATCTGGTAACGGATAAACGTGCGCAGCGTTTTGTTTCCGGTTTTGATGAAAACCATGTCCATGTCGTGCGTTCCGCAACCATTGCCGGTAAAAATCCGATTGCACTGGCGAAGACATTTTACAGCCTGTGGCAGGGTAATCTCGATTGCCGCAAGCTTTTCCGCCGTCTGAATCCCAAGCTGGTTGTCGGTTTTGGCGGCTATCCGACCTTGCCGCCGCTCTATGCAGCCTCGCGTATGGGTATTCCGACGATTATCCATGAGCAGAACGCGGTGATGGGACGTGCCAATAAAGGTTTGTCTGCCCGCGTGACAGCGATTGCCGGTGGTTTCCTGTCGGCAGAGAGCGGCGCTCATGCGGCTAAAACGGTGCAGACCGGTAATCCGGTGCGCCCGAGCGTTTTGGCACAGACCAATGTGGCTTATAAGCCTTCAGTAGAGCCGGATGTTTTCCGCTTGCTGGTTTTTGGCGGCAGTCAGGGCGCGCAATATTTTTCTACTGTGGTGCCTGCCGCGATTGCTCTGCTTGAGATTGACGAGCGTGAACGACTGTTTGTCACTCAGCAGGCGCGTCCTGAAGATGAAGTGATTTGCCGTAAAGCCTACGAGAAGCTGGGCGTTAAAGCACAGGTCGCACCATTCTTCGGTAATCTGCCGGAGATGATGGCGCAGGCGCATTTCGTTCTCTCCCGTTCCGGTGCTTCTACCGTTTCTGAAATTGCAGCGATTGGCCGTCCGAGCCTGCTGGTGCCATTTCCGTTTGCCCTTGACCACGATCAGGCCGCCAATGCCGAAGCGCTGGCAAAAGCCGGTGGCGGTGAGGTTATCCGTCAGGCGGAGCTGAAACCGGAAAAACTGGCAAAAATCCTGATTGCAGCGCTGAGTGAGCCGCAAAGACTGGCAGATATGGCAGCACGGGCAAAAAGTTCCGGCCGTCCTGATGCAACACGGTTGCTTGCTGATCTTTCAGAAGCTATTGCAGCGGGATTGTCTGTTTCTGATTACAAAGAAGGAAAACGCGCATGAAAATGCCTCTGAATATTGGTCTGGTTCATTTTATCGGAATCGGCGGCATTGGCATGAGCGGTATTGCGGAAGTGCTGCATAATCTGGGCTATAAGGTTCAGGGTTCTGATCAGGCTGACGGTGCCAATGTGCAGCGTCTGCGTGATAAAGGCATTGAAGTTTTTGTCGGTCATAAAGCTGAGAATATCGGCAAGGCTGATGTGGTTGTGGTTTCCACTGCTATCCGTCCGAATAATCCGGAGCTGGTTGAGGCGCGGGAAAATCTGCTGCCAATCGTGCGCCGTGCGGAAATGCTGGCCGAGCTGATGCGCTTCCGTCAGGCAATTGCCATCGGCGGTACCCACGGCAAAACCACCACGACTTCTATGGTTGCAACGCTTCTGGAAGCCGGCCATCTTGACCCGACCGTTATCAATGGCGGTATCATCAATGCTTATGGCACCAATGCCCGTATGGGTGAGGGTGAGTGGATGGTGGTTGAGGCCGACGAGAGCGACGGTACTTTTCTTAAGCTGCCTGCCGATATTGCAGTTATCACCAATATTGATCCGGAACATCTCGACCATTACGGCTCGTTCGATAATGTACGTGCTGCTTTCCGTCAGTTTGTTGAGAACGTACCTTTCTATGGTTTCGGCGTGATGTGTCTTGACCATCCGGAAGTTCAGGCGCTTGTCAGCCGTATCGAAGACCGCCGCGTGATTACCTATGGTGAAAACCCTCAGGCGGATGTGCGTTTCTCCAACCATCATATGGATGGTGCCGTATCTGTTTTTGACGTTGTCATTCGTGACCGCAAGGGCGAAGTCGTCGAGATCAAGGACCTGCGTCTGCCGATGCCAGGTCGTCATAATGTGTCCAATGCGACTGCGGCCATTGCTGTGGCGCATGAGCTTGGTCTGACTGCCGATGATATCCGCAAGGGTCTGTCCGGCTTTGGTGGTGTGAAGCGTCGCTTTACCCATACCGGCTCATGGAACGGCGTTGAGGTCTTTGACGATTATGGCCACCATCCGGTTGAAATCAAAGCCGTGCTGAGAGCTGCCCGCGAAGCCGCGCCTAAGCGCGTGATTGCGATTGCCCAGCCGCACCGCTTTACGCGTCTGGCGAGCCTGTTCGATGATTTCTCAACTTGCTTCAATGATGCGGATACTGTGATGATTGCGCCGGTTTATACCGCCGGTGAAGATCCGATTGAGGGCGTGACCTCGGAAGCCTTAGTGAGCAAGATCAAAACTGCCGGTCATCGCGATGCTCGCTATCTGGAAGACCCTGCGCATTTGCCTGAAGCGATTAAAGCGCTGGCACAGGAAGGTGACTTTGTCGTGTTCCTTGGTGCCGGTAATATCACACAATGGGCATACGCATTGCCTAAGCAGCTGGGTGGTACAAGCGCAAGCTGAGACAATGTGTGCGGTTAGCGCTGTTTCATTTACTTGGCAGGGTTTGAGGAATAATGCCTTGATCCTGCCGTGTTTTTCCTGACCTTATCCGAATTGTTGTGATGCTTATAATCCGGAAAATTTGAAGTCCGGATCGATTTAAGAGAGATGGTTGAAAATGGCTGTAAAGCTTGATGGTGAAGCGCTGCTTAAGCAGCTTGAAAAACCTTTGTCCGGTATTCGCGGACGTCTGACACCAAATTCCGGCATGGATAAGATCACATGGTTTCGTGCCGGTGGCCCTGCGGAAGTTTTGTTTCAGCCTGCGGATGAGGATGATCTGGCAGAGTTCCTGAAAAATGTTCCGGAAGAAATTCCGGTCATGACTGTCGGTATCGGCTCAAACCTGCTGGTGCGTGAAGGTGGTATTCCGGGCTTTGTGGTGCGTTTGTCTGCAAAAGGCTTTGGCGAGGTCGAGCGGGTGGCAGATACACGTCTGCGTGCCGGTACGGCGACACCGGACAAACGTGTGGCTGCGGCTGCGCTTGAAGCTGAAATCGCCGGTTTCCATTTCTATCACGGTATTCCGGGTGGTATCGGCGGTGCATTGCGCATGAATGCCGGTGCCAATGGTGTTGAAACCTGTGAACGTGTTGTGGAAGTGCGTGCGCTTGACCGTAAAGGCAATCTGCATAGCTTAAGCAATGCGGATATGGGCTATGCCTATCGCCATTGTTCTGCACCGAAAGATCTGATTTTCACCAGTGCGCTGTTTGAAGGGCCGCGTGGTGAAGCAGCTGCAATCCGCGCAGCTATGGATGAAGTGCAGAACCATCGTGAGACGGTGCAGCCGATCCGTGAGAAGACTGGCGGTTCTACTTTTAAGAACCCTGAAGGCACATCTTCATGGAAGGAAATCGATAAAGCCGGTTGCCGTGGTTTCACTGTCGGTGGTGCGCATATGTCGAATATGCACTGCAATTTCATGATTAATGGTGATAATGCCACCGGTTATGATCTGGAATTGCTGGGGGAAACTGTGCGCAATAAAGTGCGGGCGAATTCCGGCATTAAGCTCCATTGGGAAATTCGCCGTCTTGGCCAGTTCCTCGAAGGGCGCGAAGTCACCGAATTTCTCGATTAATCTTTTACTCTTTTTGTAGTCGTCGCTCCTTTTTCAGGAAGGCAGCTGAAGCTCTGTAAAATCACCGCTGTTTTCTCTGATTTGGGAGAGCAGCGGTGATTTGTTTTCAAGGAGGGTTTTACGCGGTTTTCCGAGTGATTTGCCCCTGTCAAGAGTCCTGTCTTTGTATTTTGCTAAAATAAATTTCCGAAGTAACTAATTATCAAAAAACCATAATAAATCAGTGGTTTCAACCGAATCTGATTCGTATGTTGCTAGCGTAATTTTTTGTAAGGGCTTGCCATAGAATCAACTCTCTGATTCTTATAGTGAACAAGCGTTAGTGATTTGGGTCGGCAAGTTAATTTTGCCTTGGGGTTCTGCGGAAGTCTTCCGCCGGAGCGCTGTATAATTGTCTGAATTTTGGTTCGGGTTTTGATTGTGCGGCGTGCCAGGGAATATTTTTAATGTGTTTTGCGTGTCTGTTCGACATGCGGCTCAGCTCCGGCGGGCTCAGAGTTTAGTTTTATGTGTATCAGCGTTGCTGGCAGAGGGGACATGGTTAAAATGACAGGTAAACATGTTGCTGTCTTGATGGGCGGGTTTTCATCGGAGCGTCCGGTCAGCCTTTCCTCAGGTGCTGCTTGCGCAAAAGCGCTTGAAGAGCAGGGCTATCGTGTGACGCGCGTTGATGTCGGCCGTGATGTGGCCGCCGTTCTGGCTGAGCTGAAGCCTGATGTGGCCTTCAATGCTTTGCATGGTCCTTTCGGTGAAGACGGTGCCATTCAGGGTATTCTTGAATATCTGCAAATCCCTTACACACATTCCGGTGTGCTGGCCTCGGCGCTGGCTATGGATAAAGGTCGTGCCAAGCTTGTTGCCGGTGCTGCCGGTGTGGCTATTGCACCATCGCGCGTGATGAGCCGCTTTGATATTGGTAATCAGCATCCGATGCAGCCGCCTTATGTGGTGAAGCCGGTGCGTGAAGGTTCCAGCTTCGGCGTGGTAATCGTGCGTGAAGGGCAGAGCGCTCCGCCGCAGATTCTCGGTTCGGATGAGTGGAAATACGGCGATGAGGTTATGGTCGAGCGCTATGTCGCCGGACGTGAATTAACCTGCGCTGTGATGGGTGATCGCGCCCTTGGTGTGTGCGAGATCATTCCGCTGGCACATTCCTTCTACGATTATGACTCAAAATATGCAGATGGTGGCTCGCGGCATGAATGTCCTGCGAAAATTTCACCAAATATTTACCAAAAAATACAAATAATGGCACTTCAGGCACATCAGGCAATCGGATGTCGCGGCGTGAGTCGTTCCGATTTCCGTTTTGATGAGAACGGCTCCGGTGACGGTGAGCTGATCTGGCTTGAAGTGAATACGCAGCCGGGCATGACGCCGACCTCTCTGGTGCCGGATATTGCCAAGGCTGAAGGGTATTCATTCGGTGAGTTGTTGAGCTGGATGGTGGAGGATGCCTCGTGCATGCGATAAAGGCGAGATCTGACAGAAGTAATCGTGATGCGATGATGTCCCGTACATCACTTTCGCACGGTGGTGCTTTTGTTCTTCCGCGTTTTCTGCGCAAGCCTTTCCGTATTGCCTCGCGCCTGTTCGGCGGCGGGGTCAATGTTCCGCGTTATGCGGGTACTTTCGGCATGATCGGTTTTCTGAGTGCGACCGGCATTTACGGTATGGTTATTGGTAACCATACGCATGAGGTTGTGAAGGCAACGGCATCAACTTTCGGTTTTGCAATCGAGAAGGTGAGCGTTGCCGGTAATAATGAAACCTCTGAAATTGATATTCTTGAAAAGCTCGGGCTCGACGGAGAGACATCTCTGATCGGTTTCAATGCGGATGAAGCACGTCAGGCGATTGAAACCTTGCCTTGGGTGGCCGGTGTTGAAATCCGCAAAGTCTATCCGGGTTCTGTTGTGGTTTCCCTGCAGGAGCGTAAGGCATTTGCAGTCTGGCAGTCCGGCCGTGATTTGCTGCTGGTGGACGAAGAAGGCAAGCCGATCGTTCCGTTGAACGGTTCACGTTATGCCTCGCTGCCGCTGGTGGTGGGCGAAGGCGCTTCGAGCCGCGGCAAAGCTTTTATTGAAACAGTCGCGGCCTATCCTGATCTGGCCGCCAAAGTGCGTGCCTATGCGCGGGTTTCTGACCGCCGCTGGGATCTGTTGTTTGATAATGGTGTACGGGTTTTGTTGCCTGAGCAGGATGTAAAGCGTGCTCTGGCAGAGGTTGAAACCCTGCAACGGACTAAAAATATTCTTGGTCGGGATATTCTCAGTCTCGACATGCGTCTGGATGACCGTGTGACTGTACAGCTCACACCGACCGGCATGGAAAGCCGTGTGAAAATGCTGAAAGACCGTGAAAAAGCTGCCAAAGCGGCAGCGGGTAGGCGCGTATGAGTATCTGGTCTGCAAAAAATACTTCCGGTTCGGCCTCTTCAGGTCGCCGCACGCGGCTTCTGACAGTGCTTGATGTCGGGTCGAGCAAGGTTTCCTGTGTGATTGCGCGTCTGCGCCCGCGGGATGAAAGCGCGTTTCTGCCGGGTCGTACGCATCGTATGGATGTGCTGGGTATCGGCTATCAGAAGTCCCGCGGTGTTAAATCCGGTGTTGTGATTGATCTGGATGCTGCCGAGCAGTCGATCCGTCTGGCCGTTGATGCGGCTGAACGTATGGCCGGTCTGACCGTTGAATCGCTGATCGTCAATATTTCTTCCGGTCGTCTGAAAAGCGAAAGCTTCAATGCGAGCATTGATCTGGGCGGCCATGAAGTAGAGAAAACGGATATCCGCCGCGTGCTTGCTGCCGGTGCCAAACAGGCGCTGCAGGCTGAGCGTCATCTGGTTCACTCGCTGCCGATTGGTTACACACTCGACAGTGAACGCGGTATCCGCGATCCGATGGGCATGCTGGGCGATTCACTCGGCGTTGATATGCATGTGCTGACCGCAGACAGTGCACCTTTGCGCAATCTCGAATTGTGCATCAATCGCTGCCATCTCTCGGTTGAAGCTATTGTCGCCACCCCTTATGCGAGCGGTCTGGCGGCTCTGGTGGATGATGAAGCGGAAATGGGCGCGGCCTGTATTGATATGGGCGGCGGCACCACAACAATTTCCGTATTCTCGGAAGGCAAATTTATCCATGCTGACGCCATTGCCATTGGCGGTATGCATGTAACAATGGATGTGGCACGCGGGTTCTCCACCCGTATGGAAGATGCTGAACGTCTCAAAGTTATGTATGGCTCAGCGCTGCCAAGCGCCGCCGATGACCGCGATCTGATCAGTGTTCCTCCGATCGGCGATGACGATCGTGATGTGCCCAACCAGTATCCGCGTTCAGTTCTCACCCGTATCATTCGTGCCCGTGTTGAAGAAACACTGGAACTGGTTCGTGACCGGCTGAATGCTTCGGGTCTGGGCCATATTGTCGGTAAGCGTGTTGTGCTGACAGGTGGCGCAAGCCAGCTGACCGGTATGCCGGAAGTTGCCCGCCGTATTCTGGCGCGCAATGTCCGTATCGGGCGGCCTTTAGGAATTGCGGGATTGCCGGAAGCTGCAAAAGGTTCGGCATTTTCGGCAACAGTAGGCCTGCTGATTTATCCGCAGGTAGCAGGCATTGAAGAACGGTCTGTTCGTGCTGCCTCCGGTGGTCGTCTTATCGGCTCCGGCGGGCGTATGTCACGGGTCGGCCAATGGCTGAAAACAAGTTTTTAGTAAGAAAGAGCTGCAGCTTTCCTGAGGAGTAAAATTGAAGGAAAGCAGTTTTGAAACAAGGGTTTGAGATTTTTTATTTCTGACCCGATTACACTCTGGGCTTTTTGCCAAATCATGGTAAATGACCGGATAATTTCAAAATGATAACGCGGTTCCTTCCGGGGTATGCGTACAAAAAATAAATCAGAATACGGCACCGCGGCGGCGAAGCGGTGAAAGGCAAAAGGAACGAAACTGATGACAATCAATCTGCAAAAGCCGGATATCACCGAGCTGAAGCCGCGCATCACCGTTTTCGGTGTGGGCGGGGGTGGCGGTAACGCTGTCAACAACATGATTAACGCCGGTTTGCGTGGCGTAAATTTTGTTGTGGCCAATACCGACGCCCAGGCTCTGACCATGTCCAAGTCTGAACGTATTATTCAGCTGGGTGCAGCTGTGACCGAAGGTCTGGGTGCAGGTTCGCAGCCGGAAGTCGGCCGCGCAGCCGCTGAAGAGTGCATTGATGAAATCATCGATCACCTGAACGGCACACATATGTGCTTCGTAACCGCCGGTATGGGCGGTGGTACAGGTACCGGTGCCGCGCCGGTTGTTGCCCGTGCAGCGCGCGAAAAAGGTATTCTGACCGTTGGTGTTGTCACCAAACCTTTCCACTTCGAAGGCCAGCGCCGTATGAAAACGGCTGATATGGGTATCGAAGAACTGCAGAAGAATGTCGATACTCTGATTGTCATTCCGAACCAGAACCTGTTCCGTATTGCCAATGACAAAACCACTTTTGCCGACGCTTTTGCGATGGCCGATCAGGTGCTGTATTCCGGTGTTGCCTGCATCACCGACCTGATGGTTAAAGAAGGTCTTATCAATCTGGACTTTGCTGACGTTCGCTCGGTTATGCGCGAAATGGGCAAGGCCATGATGGGCACCGGTGAAGCTTCCGGCGACGGTCGTGCGATTGCTGCTGCTGAAGCTGCGATTGCTAACCCGCTGCTGGATGAAACCTCCATGCGCGGTGCGCGCGGCCTGCTGATCTCGATCACAGGTGGTCGTGACATGACACTGTTTGAAGTTGACGAAGCTGCTACCCGTATCCGTGAAGAAGTCGATCAGGATGCTATGATCATTCTCGGCGCGACCTTCGATGAAGGTCTCGAAGGTGTGATCCGTGTTTCTGTCGTTGCTACCGGAATCGATAAGCAGATCGGAGACGCGGCGCCTGCGCCGCTGGAATTTCGCCAGCCAGCGAAACCAGTAGCCAAACCAGCTCCGCAGCCGGCCGCTCAGGCTCCTGTTCAGCAGCCTGTTGCTCAGGCTAAACCTGTTGAACATGCAGCTTCAGCTCAGCAGTCCCTGCATTTGGGTGAAGGTGAGCAGCGCTCTTATGCGCCGCCAGCCGCTACCAATGATGCTGCTTTCCAGCCGCAGAGCCGTATTTTTCAGGCACCTGCACCGGACATGATGGAAATGCGCCAGCAGCCAGCAGCTCCGCGTCCGCAGATGCAGGCTCCGGTTCAGCCGCAGATGCAGCAGCCAAATCAGAATCTGGGTCATAATCTGGCACCTCAGCCGCAGTTCCAGCCGCAGCAGCACATGGATCCGGCTCTGGCTCCTCAGCAGCCGCGTCAGGCTCCGCGTATGCCAAGCGTATCGGACTTTCCTCCGGCTGTTCAGGCGGAAATGAATGCCCGTCGCTCACCGGCTCCGCAGCCGGCACAGCAGGCACATGAAGAACGCGGTCCGCTTGGTCTGCTGCGTCGTCTGACTGCCAGCCTGTCCCGTCGTGATGACGAACAGCCGACTGCCCGTCTGGAACCGGCTCAGAAACGTGAAATGCCGGCCGCTCCGATGCAGGCTCGTGCCCCTGAACAGCGCCGTCCGCTGTCGCAGGATGCCTCGATCTATGCACCGCGCAACGGTCAGCTTGACAGTCAGGGTCGTGCACAGCCGCGCATGGCTTCTGAAGATGATCAGCTTGAAATTCCGGCGTTCCTTCGCCGTCAGGCCAACTGATCTGATAAAATACCTTTTGCTTAAATTTCACCGCGTTCTCATAAGGACGCGGTGTTTTTTTGTTTCATGGATGATGTTTTATCGGCGAACAAGATTGAGCCTTGAGGCTGAGCGTCTTATATGAAACTGGCAGATAAGACAGGAAGCAGGATTGTTATGAAAACTATGCAGCAAACAATAGCCGGATCATTTCCGCTCTCGGGATTTGGTGTGCATGGCGGCAAACCTGTGACGCTGGATATCAGCCCGGCTCCTGCGAACCACGGTATTGTTTTTATCCGCCACAACAGCGAAGGGCGTCGCGAGAGTATTCCTGCACTGTCTGCCTCTCTTGGCTCAACAACACTGAATACGTCAATCGGCTCTGCTGATTTTGGTGTCAGCACAATTGAGCACCTGATGGCAGCGATTGCTGCGCTTGAGGTTGATAACCTGACCATTGCAATTGACGGTCCTGAAGTGCCGATCCTCGGCGGCGGTTCGGCTGAGTTTATACGTGCATTTCGCAAGGCCGGATTAACGAAACAGGATACCCCCCGCCAGCATATGACTATTTTGAAACCCGTGCGTGTGGAAGACGGGCAGAACTGGGCTGAATTTGTACCGTATGACGGTACCCGCTATGAGGTGGAAATTGATTTTCCGGTGGCCTCAATCGGCCGCCAGTCTTTCAGTTTTGATCTTGATGCCGATGTCTTCGAGCATGAAATCGCTAAAGCGCGTACCTTTGGTTTTATGCGCGATGTAGAAAAGCTGCGCTCAATGGGGCTGGCGCTTGGCTCGTCTCTGGAAAATTCGATTGCTATCGGTGATGGCGGCGAGGTGCTCAATCCTGACGGGTTGTATTATCCGGATGAGTTTGTGCGCCATAAATTGCTGGATTCCGTCGGTGATCTGGCGCTGGCGGGGCATCCGTTCCGTGGTCTGTTCCGTTCTTATCGCGGCGGTCATAAGCTGAATGCGCATCTGGTGAAGGCATTGCTGGAAAATCAGGACCATTTCCGGCTGGAAAGCTGAGTTTTTGTTATCTGAAGAACACAGCACGCAACTATAAATGATAATCAGGATACATTACTCAATGATTCTTTGTGAGTCTGTTCTGTCAGCCTTAATTGAGCCGCGAACACATGCAGTGTGATGGCGGTTGGTAAGAGATTTTGCTGTTTTATGACTGTACGGGTTGAAAAAGTCGTGTCTGGCAGGCATTGCAGTCTCGAAGCAGTGCGAATAAACTTGTATTAACATTGCCGATTGTTCTCAGCTATGGTTTATGAACCCTCTGACACAGGAATGATTTGCCCATGATTTGTGTTGCCGAAACACCGGAGACAGCATGACGATTTCTAAATTCCCACATACTGCAGCCAATGTTACTGGTGCTGAGGGTTCTCAAATTCGTAAAATGACCAAGCTGGCGATGGCGACCAGTGCTGTCGTGCTGACAATGGCGCTTGCAGGTTGTGCCTCCGGCGAAAAAGATGTTGACCTGTCCAAATATGTCGAGAGCATTGATCCGGCAGACAAGCTTTATAATGAAGGTCTTGCCAATCTCGAAGCCGGACGTCTGGACGAAGCGTCGAAGAAATTCGCTGCTGTTGACCGTCAGCATCCTTACACAGAATATGCGCGTAAATCGCTGGTCATGTCCGCATTCACCAATTACCGCAAAGGTAATTATGAAGAGGCCATTTCAATGGCCAAGCGTTACAACACGCTTTACCCGACTTCGGATGAATCCGCTTATGCCTATTACATCATCGGTCTGAGCTATTTCCGTCAGATTCCGGATGTAACGCGCGATCAGGCGGCAAGCCGCCGTGCGATTGCTGCAATGCAGGAAGTGATCGATCGTTTCCCGAAATCGGAATATGTTGAAGACGCCAAAACCAAAATCCGTTTTGCCCGTGACCAGCTCGCCGGTAAGGATATGCAGGTTGGTCGCTACTATCTTGAACGCAAGGAATATCTTGGTGCGATCAAGCGTTTCCGTAATGTGGTTGAGGAATATTCCAACACCCGTCAGGTGGAAGAAGCGCTGGCTCGTCTGACTGAGGCGTATTTTGCACTGGGTCTGACTTCTGAAGCGCAGACCGCTGCTGCGGTTCTGGGTAAGAACTTCCCGGACAGCCCATGGTATAAAGATTCTTATAAGCTCTTGCAGGGTGGTGGTCTTGAGCCGCGTGAAAACTCCGGTTCGTGGCTTTCCAAAGCATCTTCGCTCATCACGGGCGGAGCATAATGCAGGCAGAGCGAGTTGTAGTTAAATGATAACTTCAACTCGCTCAGTCTTATTGTTTCCCCGCATTTATCGATGCCAAATGTGGTCATTTGACTGTAAAATGCTATAAAAGGCAGCCATGCTAGCGCAACTGTCGATCCGCGATATCGTCCTGATTGAGAAACTCGATATCGAGTTTCAAAAAGGGCTGTCTGTCCTCACCGGCGAAACCGGTGCAGGTAAATCCATTTTGCTCGACAGCTTGTCTCTGGCGCTTGGTGCCAGAGGTGATGCGTCTCTTGTGCGTCATGGCGCGGATCAGGGGCAGGTGACGGCGGTGTTCGATGTCGGCATCAATCATCCCGCCCGGCATTTCCTTAAAGACAATGAAATCAGTGATGATGGTGATATTATTCTGCGCCGTGTGCAGAATAGTGACGGGCGTTCGCGTGTTTTCATTAATGATCAGGCGGCAAGCGTTGGTTTGCTGCGTGAACTTGGCCGCCATCTGGTGGAAATCCACGGGCAGCATGATGATCGTGCGCTGATTGACACAGATTTGCACCGCACACTGCTGGATGCTTTTGGCGGACTGGACGGACAGACTTTGCAGCTCCGCCGTTTGTATAAGCAATGGCGCGACAGCGAGAGTGCTTTGGTCAAGCATCGCGCCAAGGTGGAAGCCGCAGCACGTGAGGCCGATTATTTGCGCGCCTCCGCTGAAGAACTCTCCAAGCTCGATCCGCAAGAGGGCGAAGAAGACGAGCTGGCTGAAAAGCGCTCCATCATGATGAAGTCCGAGAAGATCGCGACAGATGTCAGCGAAGCCAATGATCTGCTGTCCGGTCATGAGTCGCCGGTGCCGACGCTGGCTGCTTTGGTGCGCCGTCTTGAACGCAAAATGCCGGAAGCACCACATCTGCTGGAGCCGGTGATTAAAGCGATTGACGAGGCGCTGGACCGTCTCGGCGATGCGCAAGGCGGTATTGATACGGCAATGCGCGAGATTGATTTTGACCCGCGTGTACTGGAAACAGTTGAAGAACGTTTGTTTGCGCTGCGTGCTGCATCGCGCAAATTCTCTGTGCCGGTGGCCAATCTGGCTGCATTGCGCGACAAGATGGATGCAGATTTGCAGGATCTTGATGCCGGTGCTGAAAAGCTGGAGCAGCTGGAGAAGCAGGCACAGGAAAACCGTGCAATCTATGATGCAGCGGCTGCTGCTTTGTCGGCAGAGCGTGCAAAGGTCGCCCAGTCATTGACACAGGCTGTGATGCAGGAATTGCCGGCGCTGAAGCTGGAGCGTGCGGAATTTATCGTCAATATCGAAACCGATACGGAAAACCGCAGTGCTGAAGGTATTGATGTTGTTGAATATTGGGTGCGTACCAATCCGGGTACACGCGCTGGGCCAATGATGAAAGTCGCCTCGGGCGGTGAATTGTCCCGTTTCCTGCTGGCGCTCAAAGTTGCCCTTGCTGATCGTGGCTCGGCACCGACCCTTGTATTCGATGAAATTGATACTGGTGTGGGTGGTGCCGTGGCTGATGCGATTGGTCAGCGTCTCGCACGACTTTCTTCCAATGTGCAGGTTCTGTCTGTCACCCATGCGCCGCAGGTTGCTGCGCGTGCGACAACGCATTTTCTGATCGCCAAGGCGCAAGGGGAGAGCGAGCAAATGCGCACCTCTATCCGCACGATGGAAGTGGCCGAGCGTCAGGAGGAAATTGCCCGTATGCTCGCCGGTGCCAGTGTGACTGACGAGGCCCGCGCAGCTGCCGAGCGTTTGCTGCGGGAAAACGGCGCTTTGACTGTATAAAATTCAGTCTTGAGCGTTTGATTTTATCCGACTGTGTTATATTCAATCCGTAAACGGAGACGGGTTGAATATGAGCGAAATCAGCGTTGAAAATTTGAGCGAAGAGCAGGCCGCAACTGAGCTTGCAGTTCTGGCAAGAACCATCGCTAAGCATGATTTCCTTTATAATACACAGGATGCGCCATCCATCTCCGATGCGGAATATGATGCGCTACGCCGACGTAATCAGGCGATTGAGCAACGCTTTCCGCACCTGATCCGTGAAGATTCACCCTCGTTGAAAGTCGGCGCGGCGGTTTCCGAGAAATTCTCCAAAATCACTCATAAGGTGCCGATGCTATCGCTGGATAATGCGTTCAGTGACGAGGATGTGGGCGAGTTTATCGGGCGGGTTTATCGTTTTCTCAAACTCTTTCCCGGTAGTCCGCTTGGTATTACCGCAGAACCGAAGATTGACGGGCTGTCGCTCTCGCTGCGTTATGAGCAGGGGCGTTTGGTTCGTGCTGCCACGCGCGGCGATGGCTCGGTGGGCGAGAATGTTACGAATAATGCGCGTACGATTGTTGATATTCCGCAGGTTCTCAAAGGTGATGCGCCTGATGTGCTGGAAGTGCGCGGCGAAGTCTATATGAGCCATGCGGATTTTGCGGCACTCAATGAAAAACAGGAAAAAGACGGCAAACCGGTCTTTGCCAATCCGCGTAATGCGGCAGCAGGTTCTCTGCGCCAGCTGGATAGTAAAATCACCGCCAGCCGTGTGTTGCGTTTTTTCGCCTATGCATGGGGTGAGGTGAGTGAAATGCCTGCCTCTAGCCAAATGGGCATGGTGGAAAAATTTCAGTCCTATGGCTTTACTATCAATCCGCTGATGCGCCGTTTTGAGAGTGTACCGGAGCTGGTTGCCCATTATCATGCGATTGAAGAACAGCGTGCCACGCTTGGTTATGATATTGATGGCGTGGTTTATAAGATTGACGATCTGGCTCTCCAGCAGCGGCTTGGTTTTATCTCACGCAGTCCGCGCTGGGCAATTGCCCATAAATTTCCGGCAGAGCGTGCTTTCACCATTCTCAAAGGTATTGATATTCAGGTCGGTCGTACCGGCGCTCTGACGCCGGTTGCACGTCTGGAGCCGATTACGGTTGGTGGTGTGGTGGTGACCAATGCCACGCTGCATAATGAAGATTATATTCGCGGATTTGACCAGAAGGGCAATGTATTGCGTGAAGGGCGTGATATCCGCGTCGGCGATACGGTGATTATTCAGCGTGCCGGTGATGTGATCCCGCAGATCGTGGATATTGTAGCCGATAAACGCCCTACGGATAGCGTTACCTATGAATTCCCGCGTCTCTGCCCTGTCTGCGGCAGTCATACGGTGCGTGAAGAAGGTGAGGCAGTGCGCCGTTGCACCGGTGGTCTGATCTGCGAGGCGCAAGCCGTTGAGCGTATCCGCCATTTTGTTTCCCGCAATGCTTTTGACATTGAGGGGCTGGGCGAAAAGCAGGTTGAATTCTTCTTCAATGCTGAGGATGAGAGTTTAAAAATCCGCACACCGGCAGATATTTTCACGCTGGAAAAGCGGCAGGCCGCATCACCGCTGAAGAAGCTGGAAAATATTGAAGGTTTTGGTGCGACATCGGTGAAAAAACTCTATGCTGCGATTAATGAGCGGCGTGAGATTGCGCTGAGCCGTTTTCTGTTCGGGCTTGGTATTCGTCATGTCGGTGAGGTCAATGCCAAGAAACTCGCGCGTGCCTTTGGTTCTTATGCGAAGCTGGCTGAAATGGCGCAGGCGGCTCTGGTGCCGCAGGAAAAGAGCGATAAGGGCAATGATGCCTGGCGTGAACTGACCGATGTGGAAGGCATTGGCACGATTGTCGCCGAGGCGATTGTAGATTTCTATCAGGAACCGCATAACACTGAAGTGCTGAGTGCATTGCTGGCAGAGGTAACGCCTCTGGATGAAATTCACGAAGTTGTGAGCGGATCACCGGTTGCCGGTAAGACTATTGTTTTCACCGGATCGCTGGTGCGTATGTCGCGTGATGAGGCCAAGTCCATGGCTGAGCGCTATGGCGCAAAAGCAGCAGGTTCTGTTTCAAAAAAGACAGATTTGGTGGTTGCAGGCCCCGGTGCAGGCTCAAAACTGGCAAAAGCTGCCGAATTGGGCATTGAAGTGATTGATGAAGATGCATGGTTCACACTGGTGGGTGCGGATTAAATATCCGGTTTTATGACAGGACAGGTGTGTCTGCCCTGCACTTGATTGGTTTTATGCATCAGCCTATTCATAACCAGAGTGGGAGCGGAGAGCAGTTTTCTGCTTTAGTCCATTCTTTGATGACAAGCGCGGGTTGATGACGATTGTGACCATCAGGCGCGCTTGCAAAAATACTGGTAATGAAAATGGATGGATGTAATCCGAAAATGCTGCCTCAGGATGGTTCCTGTGCAGCACAAACGAATGCCGAATTGTTTTATGACGGCTTCAAACGTGCAATTCCTGTGACCCTTGCCAGCGCGCCTTTTGGCCTGCTGTTTGGTGTGGTTGCCGTTGATAACGGCTTCAATGTCTGGGATTCCGTGCTGATGAGCACCATGGTTTTTGCCGGAGCCAGTCAGCTGGTGGGGATGGAACTGTTCGGCCATCACGTTGCGCCCTGGATGATTCTGCTGTCGATTTTTGCAGTGAATTTCCGTCACGTATTGTATTCCGCAGGTACAGGACGACTGATTAAGCATTTCACGCCGTTACAGCAGATTGTCGCCTTCTTCTTTCTGACTGATGTGCAATATGCGGAGAGTGAAAAGCGTGCTGAGCAGAAACTGCCGATCAGCTTTATCTGGTATATCGGACTTGCCGCGCCGCTTTACGCTATGTGGGTTTTTGAAGCCTATCTCGGCGCCACCTTCGGCGGAATGATCGGTGATCCGAAAGCCATCGGCCTTGATATGCTATTGCCGATTTACTTTCTCGGGCTGGTAATGGGTTTTCGCAGCCGTACCAACTGGCTGCCGATTGTTGCTGCCAGCTCCGTGACCTCCGTTGCCGCTTATTTTTGGATCGGTTCGCCGTGGCATGTATCGATTGGTGCCATTGGCGGGATTGCTGTTGCTGTGATGATTGCCAAGCCGCTGTCTGGCCGTGAAACCGTGATTACGCTGGATGATGAACCGGTGAAAACTGTGAAGGACGTGCAGTAATGTCTTCAACCGTTTGGATTATTTTTGGCGCGGCTGTGCTGACTTATATTACCCGTATCGGGGGGCATCTCATTCTTTCGCAGTTTGAGCGCGTGCATTATCGCGTTGAGGCCGGGCTCAATGCCGTGCCTGCGGCAGTGCTGACAACGCTTGTTGCTCCTGCTGCTTTCAATGCGGGATGGAAAGAGTTTGTGACCATGGTGCTCTGCACTCTGGCGGCATTCCGTATCGGTATTATTCCGCTGTGTATTTTTGGCGGTGTGCTGATTGTGCTGTTGCGCCAATATATGCCGTTCTGAGATCGGTATAAGATTGATAATAAAAAAAACCGGCGCATGCGCCGGTTTTTTTGTTCAGACGGGTATGATTTACAGCGCTTCAGTCGCTGCAATTAGCCAATTCTTTTCGTCTTCCGAGCAATGCGGCAGTAATTTGTCGCGGGTCTGTGCATGATAATCATTGAGCCACGTCAGTTCGTCCGTATTGAGCAGAGAAACATCAATGAGACGACGATCAATCGGGCAGAAAGTCAGCGTTTCAAACTCATGCATCGCGATATCGCCGCCATCAATTGCTTTCGGCTCTTTGACGATAATCAGATTTTCAATGCGGATGCCGAATTCGCCCGGACGATAATAGCCCGGCTCATTGGACAGGATCATGCCGGTTTTGAGTTCTTGTGCACCACGCTTTGAGATGCTCTGCGGCCCTTCATGAACCGCGAGATAGGAACCAACGCCGTGGCCGGTACCATGCGCATAGTCATAGCCATGCTGCCAGAGAGCGGCACGGGCAAAGGCATCAATATCCTGACCGCGCGTGCCGACAGGGAAGCGCAGGCGTGACAGTGCGATAACGCCTTTCAGCACCAATGTGAAAGTCTTCTTCTCAAAAGCAGAGACTTCACCAATCGCCACGGTACGGGTAATATCTGTGGTGCCGTCACGATATTGCGCGCCGGAATCGATCAGATACAGTTCACCATCTTTGAGTGTGCGGTTCGTATCTGTATTGACGCGGTAATGGATGATTGCGCCGTCAGAACCTGCGCAGGAGATACTGTCAAAAGACAGGTCTTCCAGAGGTTTCTGAAACATTTCACCAACAGTACGGCGGCTTGTTTCAAGCTGCTGTGCGGCGCTGATTTCATCCACACTACCGGCAGGTTGGCTGTCGAGCCATGAAAAGAATTTGACCATTGCCACGCCGTCGCGCTCATGGGCAGCGCGGGAGCCGTCCAGCTCAGCTTTGTTTTTCATCGCGCGCGGCAGACGGGCAGGGTCGGTACCTTCAACCACGGTGCCATTAGCCTGCGTAATGATCATGCGCAGTTTTTCCGCGGCAAGTGCGGAATCCAGCATGAAGCTGGTGCCTTCGCCAGCCAGCTGCGCCAGTGTGCTTTCCATCTGATTTGGAGCAACGATCCTGGTTAGCTGTGTGAGGTAGGCTTCGGTTTCAATCGGCAGTTTACGTTTATCAATAAACAGGATGTGCTGACCATCCGCGGCAATCAGCACGAAGCTCAAAGGCAGTGGTGTATTGCTGACATCGCGGCCGCGAATATTAAATGCCCATGCAACGGAAGACGGATCAGTGAGGATGGTTGCACCGGCGCCGCTTGCCGCAACTGCTTCACTCAACAAGTTGAGCTTGGCGCGTGGCTCCTGACCGGCATATTGCAGTGGCTGAATTGTCACCGGCTCTAATGGCGCGGCAGGTTGATCAGTCCAGACCAGATCCACCAGATTGTCCTGCACCGGCACAAGCTTGCCGCCCTGTGCTTCAAGAGCTGTTTTCAGCGCGCGGGTTTCTGCAATTGTGTGCAGCCACGGATCGAAACCGATGACCAGACGTTTTCCGTTTTTCTCCAGCCATGTGGCTGGAGGATTGTCGACGAGACTTTCAATGTCAAAGACTGCCGGATCGGTTTGCGTACGAACCTGCAATGTGTAGCGCCCGTCGACAAAGACATAGGCTTTGGTTTTCAGGATCAGCGCTGCACCGGCAGAACCGGTGAAGCCGGTCAGCCAGCCAAGGCGCTGAGCACGCAGCGGCACATATTCGCCCTGATGCTCATCGGCACGCGGTACAAGAAAACCGTCCAACTGAAGACGGTTTAGTTCCTCGCGCAATTTGGCTACACGCGGCGCACCGGTTGCCGGATTGCTGCTGACTTCAAAGTTCTGAAACATGAGATTCTGATCCTGAATATATCCCTCGAAGTCCGATTATAATCAGAGCTTTGGCTTCAGGTGAAGAGCAACCCAGCTTTCTTTGTAAATAGTTTTGTGATGTTCAATACCAGCCGCTTCATAGGCTGCAAGAACGCTGTCGCGCTGGGTTTCCAGAATGCCGGACAGGATCAGCGAGCCATTATCTTTCACATGCTGGCGCATCTCGCTTGCCAGTTCAATCAGCGGATTGGCAAGAATATTGGCAACGATCAGGTCAAAAGGTGCCCGAGCTTGCATATCAGGATTGTCAAAGCCGGTGGCGGTGAGGGTTGAAACCCATTTGTCGGCACCGTTCTTCACCACATTTTCCTGCGCCACATCAACGGCAACAGGATCAATATCAGTAGCAAGTACCGGAATGTCGCGTAATTTGGCAACAGCAATGGCCAGAACGGCGCTGCCGGTGCCGAGATCCAGTACATTTTTCGGCTCTTCAAGCGCGACGATTTCTTCAATCATCTCAAGGCAACTGGCGGTGGTGCCGTGATGGCCGGTACCAAAAGCAAGACCTGCATCGATTTCAATGCCGATATCGCTGTCCTGCAGCTTGTCGCGGTCATGGGAACCATGAACGAAAAAACGGCCGGCGCGTACAGGCTTCAGACCTTCAAGGGAATGCAGAACCCAGTCAATATCCGGCAGTTCTTCCACGCCGATTTCGTCCGGTTTCAGGCCCAGACAAGCTGCCATGCGCGGCAGGGCTTCGTCAGCACCGGCTTTATCTTCGGTATAAAGCGAGATTTCATAAATCTGCTTGTCCTCATCAATTTCAGTGTTGGCCAGCGGCAGACCATCTTCTTCAAATACCGGTTCAAGCAGATCGAAAATCTGCTCAGCCTGATCTTTGTCCCGTGTGAGATATAAGCGGTACTGTGCCATGTGGGGTCTCTGAATTGGAGTTATAAAAAAGAATAGAGCAGTTTCCTTACTCAGGAAAACTGCTCTATCACGAAGCTTGGTCAGATGCGAATGCTATCCTCCGCTATAATCAGCCTGCTGCCAGACGTTTCAGCTTGGAAATTGCTGTTTCTGACGGTTCGCCATAGGCGATGGTTGAGCGCAGACGACCGTTCTTATCGAGAAGCAGGATAGATGCGGTGTGATCCATCGTGTAATTTTCGCCGTCTTCGTCAACTTTCTTGGCATAGATATTATAGGACTTCAGCATCGCAGCAATGTCCTTCGGGTCGCCGGTAATGCCTGTGATACGGTCGGAGACATTGGTGATGTATTTCTGAATATATTCCGGTGTGTCACGTTCAGGATCAACAGTGACCATATAACCGCGAATAGCTGCCCCTTCAGGGCCGAGCTCTTTCAGCCAGCTGTCGAGGTCGAAAAGGGTAGTCGGGCAGACAACCGGACAATGGGTGTAACCGAAAAACACGACTGAAGGATTACCGCGCAGAGACTGATCGGTGATCTCACTGCCATTCATAGAGACAAGTTTGAACGCGCCGCCATAAGGACTCTCTTCGCCGGAGGCCATTTGTTTGTCGCGATAGGCCTGAAAGCCGACAATGCCGATTGTGAAAGCAGCAACAAACAGCACCAGAACGGGAAGATATTTACGCATAAATCAGATCCTCAGAAGCACCATGAAATACCATCCATGAGCATGGTCATGAATATGGTGTCGCTGTAATTCATCCAGCCTGCAAACAAAGCACCAGCGACCAGAGCGGTGATTAATACCACGCCGCTAATCCAAAGCAATTTTCTGCTCTCGTGCCCGTTGGCCTGTCTATCAGCTGTCGTCATAATAATGTTATAGCTGGCTTGCTGCAGTTTGGCAAAGGCTGTGTGTGTGATTTTCCCATCTTTTATGAAATTTCAGAAAATTTTGAAATTGAACTTATGCAGGAATAAAACGTGATGAGTGAGGATGTTTTGCAGTTTTCGCGTGATGTGCAGCCGAAAATTCATCCGAGCGCGCAGCTGAAATCCGTTAAACTCGGACAATATACCGAAATCGCTGAACGGGTGATCCTGCGTGATGTGCAGATTGGTAATTTCACCTATCTGGAGCGCAGCGGCGAGGGTATTTATGCCGAGATCGGGCATTTCTGCTCCATTGCTTCCAATGTGCGGATCAATGCGCTGGAACATCCGATGCAGCGCCTGACTATGCATAAAATGACCTACCGGCCGAATGAATATTTCCGCAATATCGGCGTGGATATGGATTATCGTGCGCATCGTTCTTCCCGACGGGTAACGATCGGCAATGATGTCTGGATTGGCCATGGTGCGGTGATTTTGCCCGGTGTGAGCATCGGCACCGGTGCCGTAATCGGCGCAAATGCAGTGGTTTCTAAATATGTGCCGCCCTATATGATTGTTGCCGGTGTGCCAGCAAAAATTCTGCGGCCGCGTTTTGATGAAAAGACGGTTGAGCGCCTGCTGCAGAGTGCATGGTGGGACTGGCCGGTGGAGCTGATTTATAAAGCGCTGCCGGATATTCAGACCATGGAGATTAATGCTTTTCTCGATAAGTGGCTGCCTTTGGCGGAGGATGTGTAAGGTCACTCCACAATTGCCATGGATGATTCAAACCTGAATGCAGGAGATGTTTATGAAACAATTTCTGACCGTTACAGCTCTGGGCGCAATGCTGGCCTTGTCTCCTTTGACAAGCGTAAACATGGCGCAGGCGGAGGAAATCGGTAAGGTTGGTGTGGACTGGCTCGGCAATGATATTGTGATTGATGCGGTCAGTGATCCGAAAGTGCAGGGTGTGACCTGCCATCTTGCATCCTTCTCGCGCGGTATGATTGACCGGCTGCAGAAGGGGAACTGGTTTGAAGATCCGTCCAATGCGTCGATTTCCTGTGAGCAGACAGGGCCGATTACCATCGGAGATATTAAACTAGGTAAGGGCGGCGAGCGGGTATTTTCCGAGCGCACCAGCCTGATCTGGAAGAAGCTGGTGATTACCCGTATTTACGATCAGACCAATAATACGCTGATTTATCTGGCGCATGCCTCGCAGGTGCAGGATGGTTCTGCCAAAACATCACTTTCAACTGTGCCACTCTATCGCGGGGATGTGATGTGGGAAAAAGGTAAGCCGCAATAAATTATTTATAAGAAAATGCCGGTTCTGAAGTGTAATTTTTAAGTGTTAGAGCGACCTTTGTGCGCCCAAGAGGGCGCACGGCGCTCTAACCTGCATTTTTTTATGCCTGTATTTCCCTGTCACGATACGACGAATTGTTTTTTCTTGACGACAGGAAAATTCAGGCATTTAGTTGCAAATGAGTTTCATTATCATTTGTAGCAAAGATTTTTTCATGAAGAAAACTGAATTTCCACTGGCAGAGGGTGCTGATAATTTGAGCGCCTGGCGTCAGGAACCGGCAGCGAAATCACTGGCTGAGGTGAACGGTACAATTGCAGTTCCGCGCCATGGTAGCCGCTGGAGAAAATTGATGGCCTTTACAGGGCCGGGCTATCTGGTGGCGGTCGGCTATATGGACCCCGGTAACTGGGCCACATCTATCGCCGGTGGTTCAAAATTTGGCTATACGCTGTTGGTTGTAGCTCTGATCTCTAACATTATGGCGATCCTGCTCCAATCACTCTGTACCCGTCTGGCAGTGGCAACGGGACGGGATCTGGCACAAGCGTGCCGCGATGCTTACTCACCGGCAATGGCGTGGTTTTTGTGGATCGGCGCGGAGATTGCGATCTGCGCGACCGATCTTGCCGAGGTGATCGGTACGGCGATTGCCCTGAATTTGCTGTTTGGTATGCCGCTGGAGCTGGGTGTGCTGCTCACGGCTCTGGACGTCTTTGTTGTTCTCTATATGCAAAGCAAAGGTTTCCGCTGGATCGAAGCCTATGTGCTGGTTTTGCTTTGTATTATTGCCCTGTGTTTTCTGGTGCAGATTGCACTGGCTGATCCCGATTGGGGGGCTGTGATCCGTGGCTTTGCACCGACAACAGAAATCGTGACCAATCCGGAAATGCTCTATTTGTCGCTGGGGATTATCGGGGCAACGGTAATGCCGCATAATCTGTATTTGCATTCCGGCATTGTACAAACGCGTAAATATGGCAGTAATTTAGAGGAAAAGCGCGAAGCGATTTCTTATTCCACATGGGATTCAACCATCGCACTGATGCTGGCACTGGCGGTTAATGCGTCTATTCTTATTCTGGCAGCTGCAACCTTTCACAAGGTTGGCCGTACCGATGTGGTGGAGATTGAGCAGGCTGAAGCGCTGATCGCCCCCTTGCTCGGCAGCACGCTCGCACCAATTCTGTTTGGTGTGGCCTTGCTCTGTGCGGGGCTGAACTCAACAGTCACCGCGACGCTGGCCGGTCAGATCGTGATGGAAGGCTTTATCAATTTTCGTATCCGCCCGTGGGTCAGACGGATGATTACCCGCGGACTGGCGATTATACCGGCGATTATTGTGACGATGATTTACGGGAATAAAGGAACAGCCAATTTGCTGATCCTCAGTCAGGTGGTACTGAGTTTGCAACTGCCATTCGCTATTGTGCCGCTGATTATGTTTACAGCGGATCGTAAAAAGATGGGCGCTTTGCGGTCACCTCTGTGGCTGACAACCAGTGCATGGCTGGTGGCACTGAGTGTAATCGTGCTGAACCTGAAGCTGATTTATGATGTGATCACCGGAGCGGCCTGACAGGGATAATAAAAAAGCCGGAGTTTCCTCCGGCTTTTTGTTTTTACGCGTATCTTAATCCTAAAACCGTTTCACACTTTTCGGGATAGGCTCTAAGCAGCAACGCCTTGCGCTGTCAGATGTGACGGATCGATATCATCGATGTTCTTTTCGCTGTTATAGACAGCTTCATCAAGAATACCTTCGCGCTTGGCAACAACGGCCGGTACGAGTGCCTGACCGGCAACGTTAACAGCTGTACGTCCCATATCAAGGATAGGGTCAATCGCCAGCAACAGGCCGACACCTTCCAGCGGCAGGCCGAGGGTGGAGAGTGTGAGGGTGAGCATCACCACCGCACCAGTGAGACCGGCTGTTGCAGCTGAGCCAAGCACGGAGACAAAAGCGATCAGCACATATTCCTGAAGGCCGAGCGGCAGGCCGAAATACTGGGCGATGAAGATCGCCGAGATCGCCGGATAGATTGCAGCACAGCCATCCATTTTAGTGGTGGCACCAAGCGGTACAGCAAAAGCTGCATATTCACGCGGCACGCCCAGATTACGCTCGGTCACGGCTTCAGTTACCGGCAGTGTGCCAACAGAAGAGCGGGATACGAAAGCCAGCTGGATTGCAGGCCATGCACCCGCAAAGAAACGGGATGGTTTCAGGCCGTGGAAGATCAGGATTGCCGGATAGACCACGAACAGTACGATTGCCAGACCAATATAGACGGCTGCGGCATACCAGCTGAGCTGAACCAGTGTTTCCCAGCCATATTGGGCAACAGCACGGCCAAGCAGGCCGATCGTGCCCAGCGGGGTGAGGCGGATAACCCACCACAGGATTTTACGTACCACAACGAGCAAAGACTGGTTGAAGGCGAGGAAAGGCTTGGCAGCATCACCGGCTTTCAGAGCTGCGACACCGAATGTAATGGCGATGACGAGGATTTGCAGCACATTGAAGTTCAGCGAAGTGGTGGCAGCATCTTTGCCAAGTTTGGTGCTGGCTTCGAGGCCGAGCATATTGGCAGGCACCAGTCCTTTAAGGAAGTCGAGCCATGAGCCGGAAGAGGCTGGCGCTTTGGCAGCCTCTGCGGCAACACCGGAGCCGATACCCGGCTGAATAATCAGACCCAGCGCAATACCGATCAGCACAGCAATAAAGGATGTGATGGCAAACCACAGCAGGGTCTGCCAGACCAGTTTAGCGGCATTGTTAAGCGCAGCCAGATTGGCGATAGAAGCCACAATCGCAGTGAAAACCAGCGGTGGCACAAGTGCACGCAGCATTTGCACAAAGATCGAGCCGATTGTCTGCAGGGTGACAGACAGCCAGTTGGCATTGCCGTTGATATCAGGCCCCATATTACGGGCAACGAGACCGAGCAGCAGACCGATAACCATTGCGGTCAATACCTGAAAACCAAAATTCAGATAGAGCGGTTTGGCCTGCGCAGAAGATTTTTTCACATGAGCGTCGGACATAAATTTTTCTTTCAAAACAAGTGAAGCGAAGGGGCAAATCTGCTCCTTCGCTCTTTGGATCGAAATTTAACGGAGATTTATGGCGCGGTTAAGCAATGCTATGCTGCGTTAATCTGCTGTCAGATGATGTTATGCTCTCATACAGATCAATGTTAGAATATTATTTCTGCGTTGTCGGTAAACGGAATTTTTATCCCGCAATGAGACTCTGTCATATGAGACGGGAAAGGTGTTCAAAAGTCGTCCGATATTCAGGGAGTGCAAGGTCGGGCAGAGTCATCGCCTGAACCGGATCAAACCAACGCATTTCTGAATGTTCGTCATCTAATAATTGCAGTTCGCCTGACCAGCTGTTGCAGGCATAAACGGTCATTGTGATCTGAGCGGTTTCAAACTGGTGCACAAATTGCAGATCAGAAATCTGTATACTCAGTTCTTCTCGCAATTCACGGATCGCAGCTTGCGCCGGACTTTCATACACCTCTAAGTGACCGCCGAACAATGCCCAACAATTAGCATAGACCCGGCGGTGTGGTGATCGTTTGCCTAACAGGATCCGGCCATCGCGATACAGCGCTACATTGCTGATACGCCTCATACCGGCTTTACAAAACTGTCGATGACGCGTTTTTGTCCGGCATGGTCAAAATCAATGGTCAGTTTGTTGCCGTCGATGGATGCTACATTGCCATTGCCGAATTTCATATGGAAAACACGATCGCCGACCTTAAAGGCCGACGGCGTCGAGGAAACGGATTTTGCCACCAGCTCGCCGTCAATGACCTTGCCTTTGACCGAACCGCGACCGGCACCGAAGCCGGAATCTGTTTCGCCATAGCCGATGCGCTCAACATTGGTACCGGAGCGCGAACCCCAATTATTACGCGTGGCATCGGAGCGGTTTTGCTGCGCCCGCTGCCAGCCCGGTGTGGAATAGGAATTGGCAAACGGATCACCGCGTCCCACGGCATCAAAGCGCGACTGGCCATAGCCGCCGCCATAGGAACTGTCGGATTCTGCAATATCCACATGCTCTTCCGGCAATTCTTCCAGAAAGCGGGACGGGATCGTGGTCTGCCACATGCCGTGAATACGACGGTTGGACACAAACCAGATATGCAGGTTTTTCTTGGCGCGTGTCAGACCGACATAAGCCAGACGACGCTCTTCTTCCAACCCTGAACGGCCACCTTCATCCAGTGCACGCTGATGCGGGAACAGGCCTTCTTCCCAACCGGGCAGAAATACAGTTTTAAATTCCAGACCTTTGGCCGAGTGCAGCGTCATAATATTGACGGCATCCATGCCTTCGTTCTGTTCCGTATCCATCACCAGTGCCACATGTTCGAGAAAACCGCGAAGGCTTTCATATTCTTCCATGGAGCGGATGAGTTCTTTGAGGTTTTCCAGACGTCCCGGTGCTTCGGCAGAGCGGTCATTCTGCCACATCGCCGTATAGCCGGATTCATCGAGAATGATTTCTGCCAGTTCCGTGTGAGACTTGTTGTCAATTAGCCCCTGCCAGCGCCGGAAATTCTCGACCGCTTCACGCAGTGCCGAGCGGGCTTTGGGTTTCAGTTCTTCCGTGGCAATCAGATCTTCTGCCGCCTGCAGCATCGGCATATTTTTTGCGCGGGCATAATCATGCACCAAGCGCAGGCTGGCTTCACCAAGACCGCGCTTAGGTGTGTTGACGATGCGCTCAAAGGCCAGATCATCGGCAGGCTGTGCTACGACGCGGAAATAAGCCATCGCATCGCGGATTTCCTGACGCTCATAGAAACGCGGGCCGCCGATAACGCGGTAATTCAGGCCGAGTGTTACGAAACGGTCTTCAAACTCACGCATCTGGAACGAGGCACGTACCAGAATAGCCATATCATTAAGCAGATGACCGTGACGCTGCGCCTGTTCGATTTCTTCGCCGACCGCACGGGCTTCTTCTTCCGAATCCCAAGCCGCATGCACATGCACTTTCTGATCTTCCGGATCAGCAGCCTGTGCCTGCAAGGTTTTGCCTAGGCGGCCTTCATTATGGGCAATCAGATAGGATGCTGCGCCCAGAATATGCGGTGTGGAGCGGTAATTGCGCTCAAGACGAATAATTGTTGCACCCGGAAAATCCTTGTCAAAGCGCAGAATATTATCCACTTCCGCCCCGCGCCAGCCATAGATCGACTGATCGTCATCGCCTACACAACACAGATTGACCTGCTGCGCAGGTCTGTCTGTGTTGATTTTTTTTGTGCTCACGCTGTCGCCGCTATCGCGGCTGCGCTCCGCAGGGGCGGCTGAAAAGTCATCATTGCCTGAATTGGGCGACCAGTCGGTCGTGTTGGGTGTGTTATCTTGAGGTGTTGTAAATTTAGGGCGCTGCGCCAGCAGTCTCAGCCACATATATTGTGCGGTGTTGGTATCCTGATACTCATCCACCAGAATATAACGGAATTTCGTGTGATACTCGCGCAGGATGTCCGGATGTTTGCGGAAAATCCGGATCGGATGCAGCAGAAGATCACCAAAATCACAGGCATTCAGCGTTTTCAGCCGTTCCTGATAGGCATAATAAAGCTCACGTCCCTTGCCATTGGCGAAGGCACGGGCATCCCCCTCAGAAATTTCAGACGGGCCGTAACCTTTGTTCTTCCAGCCGTCGATCATCATCGAGAAGGAGCGCGGGGTCCAGCGCTTGTCATCAAGCCCTTCAGCCTGAATAAGCTGCTTGAGCAGGCGGATCACATCGTCCGTATCAAGAATGGTAAAGTCAGAACGCAAGCCGGCCAGTTCTGCGTGACGGCGTAGCATTTTAACGCCGATGGAATGGAATGTGCCGAGCCATGGCATGCCTTCAACCGCACCGCCAAGAAGATGGCCGATACGCTCTTTCATCTCGCGTGCGGCTTTATTGGTAAAGGTCACTGCGAGAATCTGGCTCGGATAGGCCATACCCTGCTGAATAATATGTGCAATACGGGTGGTCAGAACACGGGTTTTACCGGTGCCGGCACCGGCCAGAACCAGAACGGCCCCTTCAGTCGTTTCAACCGCCTGCCGCTGCTCAGGATTCAGTCCTTGCAGATAGGGCGGTTCGCCACGTTGCTGGTTGCGCGCCTGCATAGCCCGCGCAGCAATACCAGATTGCGGTTTAGGTGTAGCCGGTACATCCGGCTCCCCGAAGAAGGGAATATCGTCTGGAAAGTCTGACATAGTTCCGAATGTAATGATTCTTAAGCGAAACGCCATAGACCAGAACAAATAAAGTACCTGCAGAGCTTGCAGGCACTTCATTCGTTGCGTTTTTAAAGTTTTGCAGGCTGGAAAATGCTATTCCATCTGCGTGATACGGCGATCCGTGAAGTTAAGACGATGCGCGGCAAGCGCTTCTACCAACGGGCGCATATCCGGCTCACGCAGCAGAAGATCGTCCAGTTCTGTCATCTGGTTCATAGCAACAAGGCGCAGGATATCTTCCCGCACAGTACCGTCCTCACGACGCGGTAAATGTGCAGCTGGTTGGATCAGTTCGACTTTATAACCTTTAAGGCGTGTACGCAGTGACTTTTCGTCCGCATTGAGTGTTTCAACAAAAGCATAAATCCCCACACCTTTTGCAGGCAGGGAATAGAGGCTCAGAGACACATCTTTCACGCGCGGGTCGGATTTCAGCGCCGCAATAATTGCCGGACCTTCATTATCAATACGGTCGCCGGTGCCTTCACCATCAGACCAGTTGAAAATGCCGCGGGTAACAAAATTATAGGCTTTTTTGCCTGTCGCCAGCCAGATACGCGACGGCAGAGAACGACGTGCCAGAATGCGTTTTTCAGTCGGGGTCATCAGATCAGGTGCAAAATTGCGCTTCTGCTTGATGAGGTGACGGAAATCCTCATAAGCCATCAGACGGTAATAGGCGCCACGACGGCGATGCACGGAAGCCAGCTGAAAGTCGATCACAGCGGCTTCGCCTTCCGGCGTCATCAGCCAGTTTTGCGGCTTTTGCAGATCATTATGAGTAACGCCCATGCGGCGCATATCACGCAGAATACGATGTGCAGACAAATACCATTCGCGATGGGACGGACGTGCCAGATGCAGCGGCGTGCCGTCTGTCCATGTGCGGAACAATCCGTGTTTGTCTGTTGCAAGAAGCTGAGGTGTGCCTTTGATGCCGCGCACTTTTTTGAGGCCGCGGATTTCTCGACGCGCCAGCCACCATGCCAGCGGGCTGGACCACCACGGGGCTGCGCTGACAACACGGCGGATGATACGGGTTTCCGGCTCGCCGACAAAATAGCCTGCACGGGTTTCCGAGAAAATATCCCGCTTGAAAACGGCTGTCTCATAGAAATCAGGAATGGTTTCCATAAGTTGGGAATTGGTCTCGGACGTTGAATAATTCATGATAATGTCACAGATATAAAGTCAATTCGGGTGTGAAGCGTAAGCGGCCGAAGATATGAAAACAAAATGATATTGGCTGTCATGTGACAGCTGTAGCGGTTAGATACCAGAGGATCAAGCCGTGTCCGTATCTTTGGGCACGAGTTTACGGCTCTATTCAGGTGCATACAGCCTTTGTCATAGTGAAATTACCTTGTTGTCGCAGGCTGCGAGCCGCTATGGTGCGCGCTGAAATGTGATTCATAAATGACAATGACTGCAAAACAGTTTTGTTGGTAAATGGCTGCAAAGCAGCTTTGTTAATAGATGGCTGCAAAGCAGCCGGAGTGAGACTTTGGGGCGTTTGTTCGTTGCTATCGGTGGTTTGCTGGTACTGGTGCTGACTTTGGCGCTGGTCGTACCGCCTTTTATCGACTGGACAGGCTATCGCGACCGTTTCGAACTGGAAGCCAGCCGGATTTTAGGCCGGCCGGTGCATGTGAACGGGACAGCCAAAGCACGGCTTTTTCCGTTTCCGTCCGTTACTTTTTCCGATGTGCGTGTTGAAGGGAAAAACGGTCAGAGTGCCCTGACCATGGATCAGTTTTCCATGGATGCGGAATTAATGCCCTTCTTGCGTGGTGAAATTCTGATCTTTGATATGCGGATGGAAAAACCGCATCTTTTTGCAGGGCTGGATAAGCAGGGACATCTCAACTGGGTTTTACCGGAAAACAATGACCTGACGGGTTCCAGAATAAAACTGGAAAAGCTGACTTTGCGGGACGGGAAAATTACGCTGCAAGACGAAATGCGCGGGCGCCGTCAGGAGTTGCAATCCATCAATGCCACCTTGTCCGCGGACAGTTTGATGGGGCCGTGGCGTATCAACGGCACGCTGCAGGCCGACGGGCAGGTTTTCAATGTTGATATCAATACTGCTGAGAAAAAGCCGGATAATCCGCTGCGTTTGCGCATCGGTCTGCGTCCTGCTGATCTGCCGCTGACACTTGGCGCTGAAGGTGATGTCAGTGTTACAGAGGGCAAACCTGTTTATAAAGGACAATTTTCTTTTCTTACCCTGAGTGATGATGAGCAGAAAAAGCAGGGTGTTACCCCAGCTGTTACCTTTGACAAGCTGCGGCTGACCGGAAAATTCGAGGCACAAAACAGCGGCTTCAATATTGAAGAATTCCGGATGGAGCAGGGCGATGCCGATGCTCCTTATGTGATTAACGGTAAAGCGCAGCTTGATCTGGCTGATAACTCGCATTTCATGATTAGTGCGGATGGCCAGCAGGTTTATCTTGACGGGATGAAACCGGATATCAGCCTCAAAGATGAGGCAGTTGCACCGGCACAACCGGTTATGTCCTTCCGGCAGAAAATCGATTTTTTACAGACATTGCTGGAGCGTATTCCGGTGCCGGATATTCCGGGCAATATTGATCTGCGCCTGCCAGCTATTGTCGCAAGCGGCACAACCATCCGTTCTGTGATTATCCGTGCTGAGCCGGACAAGGATTCTTGGAATATCAGTCAGTTACAGGCGGATCTTCCGGGGCGTACCCAGATTGAGGCCAAAGGTAAATTACAGCTCGGGGCAAATTTCGGTTTTGACGGCAGCTTCCTGCTGGCTTCGCGCCAGCCTGCCGGATTTGCATCATGGTTATCCGGCGATAGCGGCAAAGCGCTGACGGGGCAGGTTCCTGCTGCCGGATTTTCCGGCAAGATTAATCTGAATAATGATGTCCAGCGTGTCGATGATCTGGAAATTGTGCTGGGTGAGACCGTTCTTCAGGGCAGTTTTGAGCGTAACGGCGGGGAAAACCGCGCGGCATCTTCGGTTCTGAATATTCAAGGTAAGGCTCTGGATGCGGGTACAATGCAGCTGCTGAGCGGAATGTTCCTGCGTGAAGGTGACCTGTCGGCACTTGCCGGTGAAAATCTGACCGTCAATCTCAAGGCAGGCCCAGTTAAATTTGCAGGACTGGAAGCGGAGCAGCTGGATACCGCATTTCGTCTGAGCAATGGCAAGCTGGATTTTGACAAGCTGCTGGTCAGTGGTCTGGAAGGCGCAACCGTTTCGGCAACCGGATCATTGCGGCCGTTTGATAATTCGGTCAATGCGTCTCTCGATGCGACAATTCTGGCTGATGATCTCAGTTCCGTATTACGGCAGCTCGATGCAGCTTTCCCGCGTGAGCCTCTTATTTCTGCACTATCAGCCAGAGCCAATGCTTATCCGGATTTGTTCGCCGGCACCAAACTCGACCTGCTTGTGAATGCAGTTAACCTGTTCGGTGACGGGGCGGGTGAACAAAAAACTGATGTTACCGGAACAGAGAAAACGGAAGCACAAGACACCAAAGCGCGGGGCAGCCGCGTCAAAGCGGGAAGCAATCCGGCAGATGGTACAAAATCCGATATTGCCGAGTTTTCTTTCAGTCTGAATGGTCAGAGCGGTGCGCTGATCCTGTCTGTTGCCGGATCATCAAAAGGGACATTGGCCGGTTCCGAGCCGATGCAATTATCGCTGACGGCCAATGCCAAAGCCGCTTCCGGCGAGGCCGCCTTGGCGCTGCTCGGCCTGCCTGTTGTGCCGCTGGGTCTGATGGGAGAGGCGGAGATTAATCTGCAGGCGCAGGGTGCGCCGGTTGCGGGAATGAAAACCGCGCTGGAAATCAGCGGTGATGATGGTAATGCCCGTCTTGATGGTGTGATTACACTGACCGGCGATGAACTGACGGCCAGCGGCAAAGCCGTGCTGAAAAGTGATGATCTGGAGCCGTTTCTGGCCACTGCCGGTTATGCCCTGCCATTTGGCCGTGGTTTTGGCTCAGGTTTGCCGGTGGATATTGTCAGTGATTTCCAGTTTGGGAAAAATATTGTCCGGCTGCCGAATTTGCAGGGCAAGCTGGATAATGAGACTGTCAGTGCCAGACTGGACGGCTCGCTCAGCGAGCAGTCGGTTGCGCAATTGCGTGGCGAGATAAAGCTGGAGCGTTTTGATCTGGCTGCATTATTTGCGGCAATGAGCGGCCTGTCCGTTGCTGATATCACTGGTGCTGACGGACGGAGCTGGTCTGAGACGAGCTTTGGCAACAGAACCAATCTTCCGCTGGGGATGGATCTGAAAGTGAGCGCTGCACAGGCCGCACTGACTGATGCAACAACATTCAATGATTTCTCCGCCCGTGTTATCAAAAATGACCAGCAATTACAGATCAGTGAAATTGGCGGAGAGTGGGCCAAGGGTAAATTATCCGGCAAGCTGGAGTTGAACAACGCCAACGGGACTTTGCTCGCTAACGGAGATTTGCGTCTTTCCGGCGGGGATATGCAGGTGCTTTATCAGCCGGAAAATATGCAGGCGCCATTGAGTGGTACAAGTGATATCAAGCTCGGCTTTACGGGCAGCGGCAAGTCGATGGCTGATCTGGTGCATTCTCTGGCCGGTGAGGGGACAGTGACTGTTGAAAAGCCTGTCATTGCAGGCTTTAATCTTACTGCCTTACCGGATCTGTTGCGACGCTCTGATGAATTGTCTGATACTGCTCTTTCTCAGGTTGAGCCAAAACAGGCTGAGGCAGAACGCAGTCAGTTATCGAAAAACCTGACGCAGGACGGACAGATAAACACTGCCCAGATACAGACTTCTTTGTCTCTTGCCGGAGGAGTTATTCGTGCGCCGTCTGTTAAGGCAGAGAATGAAAGAGCCATTGTGCAGGCGGATTTGCAGTTTGATCTGAACCGTTTTCTCTGGGGTGGCAGCGGGCGGCTGGATCTGGTGCTGCCGTCGCATGAGCGGAATGATGTGACCCCGCAATTGCAGTTCACTGTTTCCGGCGGATGGCAGCAGCCACAATTGCAGTTTGATTATCAGCCAATGGTGCAGTTTCTGACCCAGCGCGGCTTGTTGCGGGAGCAACAACGGGTAGAGGCGGCACAGGCTTTGATTATTGAAAAGCAGCGCCTGAAGCGCGAAGCTGATTATTATACTGCGAAGGCTGAAGCCCGCAAACGCGAGCGTGTTGAAGCTGAAGAGGCTTTGCGCAGACGCGCAGAAGAAGCCGCAGGGGCAGGAACAGCGCTTCCGCAGGAAATACCGCGGCAGCAAAATACCGCGCCTGATTTCAAGCCAAGCCTTGATGAGTTTCTGCAAACTCTGCCTGAAACACAGTTACAGTAAAATTATCGCTTGATTGGGTTTTAGAGCTATTAAGGTGCTTTAATGCTCAGCAGCCAGTCCAGTGCATAGAGGCGCAGGCTGGAAGACAGGTTGCTGTTACGATCGCGTTCATCATCAATCATGGCAATGAGTGAGGCCAGAGACTGGCCGTTTTGCGCGGCGATCTGTACGATGATGTCATAAAACGCATCTTCCAGCGAAAAGCTGGTGGCGTGGCCGTGCAGTGTGATCGAGTGTTTGCGCAGCCGTGCTTTGCTGCGTGCTACGGTGCTTAGCGGCTGGCGGGCGGTTTTATCGCTCATTCTGTTTCATCAGCTGAGGCAGGGCCGCGTGGTTCCAGCCTGTTCCGGTCAAGAAACCGGACTTGCTTCTCATTTTGATTTTTATCGAAAGATTTTTCCGCTTTGGTGCGACCGAACAGGATGCGATTGGTGTTCGCTTCAACTTCTTTCGTCGCGCGGGCTTTGCGCTTTTTGAACTGTTTGAGATTGATAATGTCACTCATGACTATGCCCTCTCAAAATAGAATCTTTTCATAAATATATTCCGGCCGCTGCCGGCCGGAATATTGCATCTGTTTATTTTTTGCGGAAAGCATCCAGCGATACGACATCGGCAGAAGGCTTCGGAGCCTCTTCTTTATCCGTAGTTTCGCTGCTGTCTTCCTTGGCCGTTGTCTTGCTGCGGTCAGCTTTTTTGGCTGGCTTTTTAGCAGGCTTGGCCGGTGCTTCAGTTTCATCTTCATTCGCATCATCCTGCAGACGCAGTTCTGATACGATCTCCAGATTTTCCGTGTCATTGTCGCCGGTCGGCAGCGCAACAGACACATCAAATTCCAGTTCGAAATTCACCGACGGATCATAGAAGCCACGGATTGCGGAGAACGGGATGACCAGTTTTTCGGCGATTTCACCAAAAGAGAGACCGACTTCAAAAAGCTGATCGGTAACGACCAGATCCCAATACTGGTGTTGCATAACAATTGTCATCTGCTCAGGGTATTTTTCCTTAAGACGAGATGAAATGCGAACGCCCGGTGCTTCAGTCAGAAAGGTGATGAAGAAGTGGTGATTGCCGGGCAGACCGGCCTTATTCACTTCCATAAGCACTTTGCGGATAACGCCGCGCAGCGCATCCTGAGCAAGAATATCGTAACGGATAAGATCCTGAACCATTAAATCCTTATCCCGCGGATTCGAGGAGTGTTGTCATATATGTTGTCTAAGTCAGCATTGCCGTATGATCAATTGATAATCAAGGATCAGGACATTTCCGTTGAAATGAAATGTTCCGGTCATTCTGGCCGAGACAATATAATCTGATGGATTGATACAGCAGCTTTTATCGTTTGTGCGAGAAAAATGCTGCAACCCTGTCTCATTTATCAATATACCGCTGTAATGAAAGGTGAAAGAACTTTCTCAAATAATTACCGTTCAGATCCATGCGCTACAAGATATATCGCCTGAAATTGACGGTTGACCATTTTCTGCTTCACTTCTATTTTTGCGCTCCCGTCAGTCCGGATGATGTGACAAATCCGAATGCGATGACAAGCGGCTGATTTATCTCGTGGATAATGATCTCTGCGCAAAGGCGGAGAAATAATTTGTCGTCATTTTTATTGCGCTTCTGAAAGTTAAACGCATGTCCGCTCGTTTGTACCGCACTGCACTTGTGCTCGGTTTTATCTCGGCTATCGGGCCGTTCGCTATTGATATGTATTTGCCGGCATTGCCGACAATTGCCAAAGATTTACACGCCAATGATGCCGCTGTGCAGATGAGCCTGATGGTGTTTTTTCTGGCAACAGCTTTGATGCAGATGTTTTGCGGGCCGTTTTCGGATATTTACGGCCGTAAACTGCCGCTTTATCTGGGGCTTGCGCTCTTTGCTGCGGGCAGTATCGGTTCCGCTATGGCGACCAATATTGAGATGCTGATCTTCTTCCGCTTCATACAAGGTGTCGGCGCCAGCGCAGGTATGGTTGTACCGCGCGCGATTGTTCGCGATCTTTATACCGGTGTGGATGCGGCGCGGCTGATGTCTATGCTGATGCTGGTTTTCTCGATTTCGCCAATTCTGGCACCGTTAACCGGCAGTTTCATTATTGAGGATTTTGGCTGGCGCGGCGTGTTCTGGGCTGTTCTGCTGGCGGCTATTCTCGGTCTTGCGCTGGTCTTTTTCGCGCAGGAAGAAACACGTCCGGTTGAACAGCGCATTTCAGGCGGGGTAGGGCGTGCATTGCGGGGCTATGCTTTTCTGATCCGCGACAGCAAATTTATCGGCCTGACCTGTATCGGCGGCTTCTGCATGGCCGCATTCTTTGTCTATATCGCGAATTCATCCTTCATCTTCATTGAAAAATATGGCCTGACCCCGCGTGAATATTCGCTGGTGTTTTCGCTCAATGCGATTTCGTTTTTCGGTGTGTCGCAGCTCAATGGCATGCTGGCGAGCCGTTACGGGCTGGGCAAAGTCGTTTCCTATGCCGTAACAGGCTATCTGGTGACGATGGTTATCATGGTTCTTGCAGCCATATTCCTTACACAGAGCTTGTGGATGATTATGACTTTCCTGTTTATCGGCAATGGTTTTCTCGGGCTGGTATTGCCGGGCACCAGCGTGCTGGCTTTGGATGATCATGGCGAGATTGCCGGAACGGCTGCAGCTTTGCTCGGTACTTTGCAATTGCTGGTCGCAGCGGCTGCTATGGGGCTCAGCTCATTCATAATGACAGGGAATGTTCTGCCGATGCTGGTCGCCATTGCGCTGTGCGGTTTTTCCGGCTGGGTGCTGACCTATCTGACCATCATGCGGCACGGGCTTAAAAAGCCGTCATCGCATGTGACAGAAATTCACTGAGTTACAGAAAATAAGGCATCGGAAATTCCGGTGCCTTTTTCATATCATCTTTTAAAGGGGAGAAGTGAAGGCTTCTGTTGCCAGGTGCCTCCGAACCCCGCACAGACCTGCGACGGCCTGCGACTTTAAGTGAAGCTATCGCACCGCATTAAGCAGCGAGACGTGCTTCCGCATAGTTGTCGTTTGCAACTACTAAGATAGCCCGATAACGGTGGTACAATGCCGAGTGAAAGATCAACCTTTACGCCCTTGTCGATCCTGTTTCGCCCCCGCCACAATACAACCGTTTCCAATTAAGCTGTATTCTGGTGGAGGCGCCGGGTACCGCCCCCGGGTCCAATAGGTTTATTACGCAGTCCATTTATCACCATAGCCGGTCAAGCCGACAAGGTTTATATAGGTGGCTTCCGTGCGCTTGAAAAGAGGGGAAAGGGCTTTCCTTATCTTTCAACTGTGAAAAATATAAAACTTTGGCGGATTTTGTCCGGTAATCATTTATCAAAAAAGACTGAAATAACAGTTTGGTGTGTTTTCTGGAAGAATAGAGGTTGTACGGCATTGACAGCTTTTGTCTGCTGGTCAATCTTTCCATAATACAGAGGTAAATAGACTGAATGCCGATTCAGCGATGATGTTGAGCAATTGTCCTATTTACTTTTTCTGGTTTAACGGCCGTAAAAGCGGTCAGATTGAAGGAGACTGGTTTCATGACTGATTATCTAGCCGATGTACGCCGTTACGATGCTGCTGCCGATGAGGCTGTTGTTGCTAAAATTGTAAAACATCTTGGCATTGCTCTGCGCAGCCGCGATGCATCTCTGGTTGCTGCATCCGATCCTGAGGAACTGGCGCGCGTACGCACCAGCTGGATCGGTAAGAAGCTCGGTATTGAAGATGCTGAAAAGGCAAATGCGGTTATCGCCAGTGTGGCTGAAACCATGAAGGGTGATCACAGCAAGCAGCGTGTGACCTTCTATTACCTGACTGCAAAGGCACTCGGTAAGCTGGAAAGCCTCTGATAAGTTTTTTTAAAAAGCCCCGCATTCAGCGGGGCTTTTTTTATAGCTGCTGCGATCAAATAACTGTGCGTGCCCACACTGTGCATTGCCGCAAATTGCGCGTGATATTTTCGCTGAAAAAGGCTAAAGACCATCTATGCGTACATATCTTGATCTTCTTCAGCACGTTCTCGACAATGGCACTGACCGCGGTGATCGCACCGGTACCGGCACACGTTCGGTTTTCGGTTATCAGATGCGTTTTGATCTCGCACAGGGCTTTCCTGTTCTGACAACCAAAAAGCTGCATCTGCGTTCTATCATCCATGAATTGCTATGGTTTTTGCGTGGCGACACCAATATCTCCTACCTTAAAGAGAATGGTGTGAGCATCTGGGATGAGTGGGCAGACGAGAATGGCGATCTCGGTCCGGTTTACGGTGCGCAATGGCGTTCATGGCCGAAACCTGATGGTGCGCATATCGACCAGATTGCGAATCTTATGAAGGATTTGCAGAAGAATCCTAATTCAAGACGTTTGATTGTATCCGCATGGAATCCGGCGCTGGTTGATGAAATGGCGTTGCCGCCATGTCATTGCCTGTTTCAGTTCTATGTGGCGGACGGCAAATTATCGTGTCAGCTCTATCAGCGTTCAGCCGATATTTTCCTTGGTGTGCCGTTTAATATCGCATCCTATGCGCTGCTTACCATGATGATTGCGCAGGTTGCCGGTTTGAAACCTGGTGATTTTGTGCATACGCTTGGTGATGCGCATCTCTATCACAATCATTTTGATCAGGCGAAATTGCAGCTGACCCGTGAGCCGAAAGCACTGCCGGTGATGGAAATCAACCCGCAAGTAAAAGACCTGTTTGCCTTCCGCTTTGAGGATTTCAAGCTGGTGGGCTATGAGGCTGAACCATCCATCAAAGCGCCGATTGCGGTGTGATGGCTATGATTATTTCTTTTGTAGTCGCAGTTTCAGAGAATGGTGTGATCGGACGTGACAACGGTATGCCTTGGCGTCTTTCCACGGATTTGCAGCGCTTTAAAAAGCTCACACTCGGCAAGCCGGTGGTGATGGGGCGCAAAACATGGGAATCCCTTGGTCGCCCGCTGCCGAACCGCACCAATATCGTGATTACCCGTGATGCCGGTTACAGCGCGGAAGGTGCACTGGTTGTGCCATCTGTTGATAAGGCATTGATTGCCGGTGAAAAAGCAGCACGCGAATCCGGTGTTGATGAAATCTGCATTATCGGCGGTGCGCAGATTTATGCGCAGGCAATGGATAGGGCTACGCGACTGCATGTGACGCATATTAAAGCCAGCATTGATGGTGATGCTTTTTTCGGTCCTGTTGATCCGCAAGTCTGGCAGGTCACCAACGAAGAAGATGTACCGGCAGGCGAGAAAGATAATTACGCGACCCGTTATGTGGTTTATGAGCGACGCTAACAGGTAGGGCGGTCTCAAAAGACGGCTATTTTTACCATGTCGATCAACTATTTTGCCATAAAATTACAAAAGCGTGATGAATCTGCGTGTCCTGCGTTGAAAGACTGCTTTTGCGTACCTATAAACGGAACATACTGATTGATGAATAGAGGTGTTCCGCCTCTGACATCTGGCACGAGAGGTGAGGATGCCCTGGAGTAATCAAAATGGCGGCGGCCCGTGGGGCGGCGGCGATAAGAATGGCGGATCCGGCAACGGCGGTTCCAATAATGGCGGCTCTAATCAGGGCGGACCATGGGGACAGGGCCCTAAAGGACCGCGCGGCGGACCTGGTGGCTCGGGCGGAACGCCTCCGGATCTCGAAGATATTTTGCGCAAAGGTCAGGATCGCCTGAAGAAAGTGATCCCGGGCGGTGGCGGCGGTGGCGGCGGCCCTGCTTTATATGTGGTTGGTGCGCTCGCATTGGCTGGTTTCTGGCTGTTCCAGTCCATGTATACCGTGCAGCCGGATGAGCTTGCGGTTGAAATGCGCTTCGGTGTGCCGAAAGAAACTGTTTCCGAACCGGGCCTGCATTTCCATTTCTGGCCGATTGAAACCTATGAAAAAGTGTCGACCGGTGAACGCCAGATCAATATTGGCGGTCAGGGCACTCGCGGTGCCACACAGGGTCTGATGCTGACCGGTGACCAGAACATTGTTAATGTTCAGTTCTCCGTGCTTTACCGTGTTTCTGATCCGCGTTCTTACCTGTTCAAGGTACAGGATCCTGACAATATGGTTCGTCAGGTTTCGGAAAGTGCGATCCGTGAAATCGTCGGCCGTCGTCCGGCACAGGATGTGTTCCGTGATAATCGTGCGGCGATTGCTGAATCTGTACGTGATATTGTTCAGGCTACGCTGAACGGCTATGGCGCCGGCATTCAGATTACAGCTCTTTCCATTGAAGATGCTGCACCGCCGCGTGAAGTGGCTGATGCCTTTGATGAAGTTCAGCGCGCTGAGCAGGATGAAGACCGCTTTGTAGAAGAAGCTAACCAGTATTCTAACCAGAAGCTGGGTCAGGCACGCGGTGAGGCTGCGCAGGTTCGTGAAGATGCTGCCGGTTATAAAACCCGCATGGTTCAGGAAGCGGAAGGTGAAAGCCAGCGCTTTAATTCTGTCCTGAATATTTACAAAGAATCTCCTGATGTTACCCGCGACCGTCTCTTCATTGAGACCATGGAGCAGGTGCTGAAAGACAGCAATAAAGTGATTATCGAAGGCGGCAATAATGTCATGCCATATTTGCCTTTGACTGAACTGATGCGTCAGCAGGGCAAAGCAGGAGGCAACCAGTAATGAATCAGAATCGTTTGCCTTTTATCGTTGGTGCGATCGCTGTTGTCGCATTTCTGATTTATTCATCGCTTTTCGTGGTCAACGAACGCCAGCAGGCAATTGTCTCGCGTTTTGGTCAGATCGTTGATGTGAAAACCGAACCGGGTATTTATTTCAAACTGCCGTTTGCTTTTGCAGAAGCGGATAATGTGCAGCTGATAGATGACCGTAGCCTGCGTTTTGATCTGGACGATATCCGCGTTCAGGTTTCCGGCGGTAAATTCTACGATGTGGATGCGTTCCTCGTTTACCGCATTACCGATGCCCGTAAATTCCGTGAGACTGTTTCGGCAAATACTATGCTTGCTGAACAGCGTCTGCGTACCCGTCTCGATGCGGCTCTGCGTCAGGTCTATGGTCTGCGCGGCTTTGAATCGGCGTTGTCGGAAGAGCGTGGCAGCATGATGCGTGAAGTGCGCGACCAGCTGCGTCCGGATGCGGAATCCCTTGGTCTGACCATTGAGGATGTGCGTATCCGCCGTACTGACCTGACTGCTGAAGTTTCTCAGCAGACCTTCGACCGTATGAAGGCCGAACGACTTGCCGAAGCTGAGCGTCTGCGTGCCCGCGGCCGTGAAGCAGCCCAGCGTATCAAAGCTGTTGCTGACCGTCAGGTTGTGGAAATCGTTTCCGAAGCCAACCGCGATTCTGAAGTATTGCGCGGTGAGGGCGAAGGTGAGCGCGGTCGTATCTTTGCGGAAGCTGCAAAACAGGATCCTGACTTCTATGCATTCTATCGTTCGATGAATGCTTATCGTCAGTCCTTGCAGGCTGAAGGTACAACCATGGTTCTGTCGCCGGATTCCCAGTTCTTCCGCTTCTTTAAGGATGCTGCCGGTAAACTGCCGCAGCAGCCTGCGAATGCCGGTCAGAGCGCACAGTAAGGACCGGATGCCGCTGTGAGTGACCTGATTACAGCCATAGGATTGCTCCTCGTTTTAGAGGGGCTTCTCTATGGCGGCTTCCCGCACTTTGCCAGACGTATGGCTAAAGACGTGTCAGAAGCTCCGGAAAATTATCTGCGAATAGCAGGTATTGTTGCACTGGCGCTTGGCGTTGGGGTGATATGGCTGGTCAGAAGCGGATCTGCCGGATAAAATAGCAAAGAGGCGTATGATATTTCATGCGCCTCTTTTTCATTTCAGAACCTGCAGCATTTAATCATCACGACTGCGCGGGCTTCAAACTTCTGATAATGTGCTTTAGTGCGCCGTGCGCCCCATTGGGTGCACAAAGGTCGCTCTAACACTTTAAAAGGAGAGCGTAATTTAAACTTAAACTGATTCAAGTTTAAGAAATTATGCTCTAAATAATGGGTTTAAACCAGAGCGTATTGCATTCAGGCGGCTCACGGCAGGTGTTGCGGATTGCAGGTGAGTGTATGTTGCGGATATTAAATGAAGACATTTAATTGCGACATGCTCTGGCCGTATTTTGCTTGCAATCCGTTGTAAGCATCAGAGTTAGAACGACCTTTGTGCGCCCGATCGGGCGCACGGCGCTCTAAATAACAAAAACAGGCGGAGTTTCAGATGGTTCGCAATCAGAATAAAAGCACGGTTTCATTTCCCTTGCGTACCGCACTTGCCGCCCTTTCTGTGAGCACGGTGCTGCTGGGTGCCATGACAGCTCAGGCACAGGAGCAGACAGCCGCAAACCCGCCGCAGGCACCTCAGCCGGTTATTACCGGAAAATTGGCGCCGCTCGGACTGGCTGCCGGAGCGACCACTGCGGGACCTGCTTCCATTGCCGATCTGGCACAGGGATTGCTGGATTCTGTTGTCAATATTTCCACATCCCAGACCGTGAAAGATGAAAACGGAGAGGAAAAGGCAGAGCCTGCGCCTCAATTGCCGGAGGGATCGCCGTTTCAGGAGTTCTTTGATGATTTCTTCTCTGAGGAAAATCAGAAAGACGGTGGCAGTGCTGCTCGCAAGATGCAGTCGCTCGGCTCCGGTTTTGTGATCGATGCTGAGAAGGGGCTGGTTGTAACCAACAATCACGTTATTGCCGATGCCGATGAAATTGAGGTGAATTTCACCGATGGTAAAAAGCTTAAAGCAGAACTGCTTGGCACGGATACCAAAACGGATATTGCATTGCTGAAGGTTGATCCGACGAAACACAAGCTCACAGCAGTAGGATTTGGCGATTCAGAGAAATCTCGGATCGGTGACTGGGTTATGGCAATCGGTAATCCGTTTGGCCTCGGTGGCACTGTGACATTGGGTATTATCTCTGCCCGCAACCGTGATATTCAGGCGGGGCCATATGATAATTTCATTCAGACCGATGCGGCAATTAACCGTGGTAATTCCGGCGGCCCGCTTTTTGATATGAACGGCAAGGTCATCGGCATTAATACCGCGATTATTTCTCCGACAGGCGGCTCTATCGGTATCGGTTTTGCTATTCCGTCCGAACTGGCTGTTTCCGTTATTCAGCAGCTGGAAGAGTTTGGTGAGACCCGCCGCGGCTGGCTTGGTGTACGTATTCAGCCGGTGACAGATGATGTGGCCGAGAGCTTTGGTATGAGCGAGCCTAAGGGCGCTTTGGTTGCCGGTTTGATTGCCAATAGCGGTGTTGAGAATAAAGAACTGATGCCGGGTGACATCATTCTGAAATTTGACGGCAAGGATGTGGAAAGTGCCCGCGATCTGCCGCGCGTTGTGGCTGAAAGTCCGGTGGGCAAAGAGGTCAGCGTTCTGGTGCTGCGTAAAGGCAAAGAGCAGACTGTTAAAATCAAACTCGGCCGTCTTGAGGATTATGAGAATAAGGATAAAGCTGCGGCCGCCAAGGATAGCACTAAAGCCAAAGAAGCTGAGACAGTAAAAGTTCTCGGCATGACACTTGGCAAGCTGGATGACGCGCAGCGCAAGCAATATGAAATCTCCGCTGATGTGGAAGGTGTGGTGATTAGTGCTGTTGAAGGCAAATCCGCCGCTGAAGAAAAGCGGGTTAATGCAGGTGATGTAATTGTTGAATTCGCGCAGGAAGCTGTGAAAGCGCCTGCAGATATTCAAAAGAAAATCGAAAAGCTGCGTCAGCAGGGACGTAAAAATGCATTGCTGATGCTGGCCGCGCCAAGCGGTGAGCTGCGCTTTGTAACTCTGCGTATCGATTGAGCTGACATCAATAAGAATGCAGAAAAGGCCGGAGGATGTGTACATCCTCCGGCCTTTTTATTTGTAAAAACTTGAATCAGATGAACGGATTAGGCGCAGGACTTGCCATGTTGATTCAACCACTGCTGTTTGTTGATGGTATAAAGCACATGGCGTTTCAGTTGCGGATGTGTATCCGGTACCTTCGGATGATCGAAATCGCGTTCCGGCTTGTTGACCATGCCAATGCGCTTCATTACAGCCGTGGAGCGGTGATTATTATGAACGGCAAAGGACACAACCTCATCCTGTCCACGCTCGTTGAAAGCATAGGCAAGAGAAGCAAGCGCCGCCTCGGTGACATAACCTTTGCCCCAAAAGCGTTGAGCTAAGCGCCAGCCGATTTCCAATACGCCCTTTGGCATGAAAGGCTCGAGATCGGTTTTCATCAATCCGGTGAAGCCGACGATATCACCGCTTGCTTTTTCCTGCACGGCGTAAAAGCCAAAATTATCTTCCTTGACCATGGCCACGACGCGATCCATCAGCGCATCGGATTCTTCACGGCTGCGCAGGGCAGGGAAGAATTCCATCACTAACGGATCAGAATTGATCTCGTGAAAAAATGCACGGTCATCTTCCTGCCAGTTGCGCAGGATCAAGCGGGGCGTTTCAATAATAGCGGTCATTTTACAAAATCCGTTTTTCGATAGCCCTGAATATAGAGCAGTGCTGTGAGGTCGCCATGATCAATGCGGATGCGCGCCTGTGCTGCAACAGCAGGCTTGGCATGGAGTGCTACGCCGCTGCCAGCATGTTTAATCATCGGCAGATCATTGGCACCATCGCCCACTGCCATGGCTGCCTGCTCGGTAATGCCGAGTTTGGCACAGATTTCATCAAGGCTGATCTTCTTGGCATCGGCACCGAGGATCGGCTCTTCGACCAGACCGGTCAGATGCGTGCCGTCATCGAGCAGAATATTGGCGCGGTTTTCATCAAAGCCGAGCTGTGCAGCAATTTTGGAAGTGAAGCTGGTAAAGCCGCCGGAAACCAGTGCCGTATAGGCACCGTGTTTCTTCATGGTTGCGATCAGCTCTTTACCGCCGGATGTCAGAGTAATGCGGTTGGCGATAACCTGATCAATAATGCTGACCGGCAAGCCCTTGAGCAGGGCAACGCGCTCACGCAAGGCCGGTTCAAAAGCGATCTCACCATTCATTGCGCGGGCGGTGATACCGGCAATATGCTCGCGCAGGCCAACTTCTTCGGCCAGTTCATCAATGCACTCCTGCTGGATCATGGTGGAATCCATATCTGCAATCAGCAGTTTTTTGCGGCGGGTATCCTGCTCCTGAATAACGATATCCACAGGGGCGTCGCCCAGAACGGCTCTGATTTTTGCTGCTGTTTCTGTGATATCTGTGCCGGTTTTCAGCGGCAGATCACAGGCAATACCATCTGCCAGCCAGTAAAGGGCTTGCGTATCAGCCGCCTCGCAGGCTTTATGCCCCAATTCAGGTGTCAGAACCGGATTGGCAGGATTGCAGATCAGTGTGGCAACAAGTGAGGCTGGCTGGGACATAATACCGGTTCCGCTTTGTGCGTTTGGAGAATGATGAGTGGTAGAGCAGAGAGACAGGCAAAAGGCAATTCTGATCGCGGGGCCGACTGCCAGCGGTAAATCAGCATTGGCACTGCGCCTCGCACGGGATTGCGGCGGCTATATCATAAATAGTGATTCCATGCAGGTTTATGATGTGCTGGATCAGCTGACGGCACGTCCGCAGTCTGATGACCTGCAAACTGTTCCGCATTATCTTTACGGCCATGTCTCGCCATTGCAACTTTATTCCACCGGCCGATGGCTTCAGGAGGTAGAAGCACTGCTGGCAAGACCTGAATTGCAAGGCCGCATACCGGTCTTTACCGGTGGCACAGGGTTATATTTCAAAGCACTGCTTGGTGGTCTCTCGGATATGCCGCAGGTGAAAGACGAAGTGCGCGACTACTGGCGCAATCGCATGACGCAAGATGGTGCGCCGCTCCTGCATGAGGAATTGCAAAAACGCGACCCGGTAATGGCAGAACGGCTGAAAGAGGGGGATAGTCAGCGTATTGTCCGTGCACTTGAAGTGATTGACAGTACCGGACGTTCGCTCATCGAATGGCAGGAGACCAAGGGTAAGGCGCTGATTGATCCCGACAGCGCAGAGAAACTGGTGCTGATACCGGACAGGACATGGCTGCGCCAGCGTATTGCCGAGCGTTTTGATCTGATGATGCAGGGCAATGCCGTGCAGGAAGTGCAGGCGCTGCTGGCTTTGCAACCGGATGCGGCTCTGCCGGTGATGAAAGCCATCGGGGTGCGCGAGATTGAAAGCTGGCTCAAAGGCGGGATGTCACGTGAGCAGGCTGTAGAGCTGTCAGTGATTGCCACGCGCCAATATGCCAAACGGCAGATGACGTGGTTCCGTAACCAGTTTGGTGATGACTGGCGGCGGCTGGAACGGGCAGAAGATTACTTCGCCTGAGCAGGTTTTGTTGTTAACGCAGGTGAAACACTTAAGATTTAATCTCCCACGTAAATCTGTTGTTGTGATACAACGGGTCAACGGGGGGATTATGCGTTATCTGCGGGCTGAACTGTTTTTCATCATCATGATTGTGCTGCTCTGCGGCGCAGGTCTGATGCTGTTTATGCAGTATCGGCTGATGCATGATCTTGGTGAGCCGTATAAATCCGGTTCTTTATCTGATACGCCTTTGGGCATTGCTTTGCTGTTGCTCGTGGCTGCGGGGGCAGCAGGTGGCCTGATGCTGTTGCCGCAAATCCGTATGCAGGTTAAAAACAAAGGCCAGCTGAAAATCATCACATGGATGATTGCGCGCAACTCCAAAGATTTAGACCAGATCAGTTTTAATGATCCTTTGACCGGGTTGCAAAGCCGTCCTTATTTCGATGCGGCTTTACACGAATATTTGCTGCAATTCGGCAAGATCAATCATCCTGTCGCTATTTTGCTGATTGGTATTGAGAAGCTGCAATTGCTGTGTGATCAGCGCGGCCGTGATGCCGCCGACCGCTTGCTGATGGAAGCGGCTTTATGTATCCGCAACTGTACCCGCTATCATGATGTTCTGGCGCATATGGGCGATGGTGAATTCGCCCTGATCGTGCCGGATCTGCATGAAGGTGATGCAGAGAAGATGGCGGTGAGAATCTGCAAAGCGCTGGAAGCCTGTGAATTACGAATGGGGCATGACAGCCATAATATTCATGCGGTGTCAGCAGTTGCCGAATGGAATGGTAAGGAAAAAGCTCCGACTCTTTATAAAAAAGCGCGTATTGCTTTGCAGAAGCTAGCGGGTCATTGATTTTCTTTAATATCTTTCAATGGCTTACATGTCCTGTTTGCCTGATAGATTCACGAATGGTGCAAGCTTTACATAACAGAGTGTTTTTCTGCGCAGACTGGCAAAGAAAATAACAAGATTACGTTTTTTGCCATTGACGTGAAAAAAACAGCTGTTTAATCTCCCCTTATGGCTAAGAAAATTATTCTCGTGGTGGGTAAGCGTATGGGCAGGATGGTGTAACCATCCGGCGAAAGCTCCCATGCGCGAAACACAGGCTCCCTCAGGGGGCCTTTTTTATTATCTTCACACAACGAATATAGCTAAACAGTACGGGACTTCCGGTGGATATCAGGGAAGTAATCACCGGAACAGCAGACGGGACATCGAAAGACAATGAGTACAGATACAAGTGGCACCACAGCCGCAGCGCAGAACGAAACCGGCAAGCGGGAAATGACCGGTGCGGAAATGGTTGTGCAGGCGCTGATCGATCAGGGCGTTGAGCATATTTTCGGCTATCCGGGCGGTGCGGTACTTCCGATCTATGACGAGTTGTTTCAGCAGGATAAAGTCGAGCATATTCTGGTGCGTCACGAGCAGGGCGCAGGCCATGCAGCTGAAGGCTATGCTCGCTCAACCGGCAAAGTCGGTGTTATGCTGGTAACCTCCGGTCCGGGTGCTACCAATGCGGTAACACCTTTGCAGGATGCGCTGATGGATTCCATCCCGCTGGTTTGCATCACGGGTCAGGTTCCGACCAGCCTCATTGGTACAGATGCGTTTCAGGAAGCTGATACGGTCGGCATTACCCGCCCTTGCACCAAGCATAACTGGCTGGTTAAGGATGTGAATGATCTGGCGCGCGTTCTGCACGAGGCGTTCCATGTGGCACGTACCGGTCGTCCGGGTCCTGTTGTTATCGATATTCCGAAGAACATCCAGTTCGCCACCGGCATGTATACGCCACCGGCAACCAGCCCGCGCACCAGCTATAATCCGGTTCTGAACGGCGATCAGAGTGCTATCCGTACTGCTGTTGAACTGCTGGCCAATGCGAAGAAGCCGGTTATCTATTCCGGCGGCGGCGTTATCAATTCCGGCCTTGAAGCCTCGAAACTGCTGCGTGAACTGGTTGAGATCACTGATTTTCCGATCACATCTACGCTGATGGGGCTGGGTGCTTATCCGGCATCGGGTAAGAACTGGCTAGGTATGCTCGGCATGCATGGCACATTCGAAGCCAATATGACCATGCATGAATGCGATGTTATGCTGTGTATCGGCGCGCGTTTTGATGACCGCATCACCGGCCGTCTTGATGCTTTCTCGCCGAATTCAAAGAAGATCCACATTGATATTGACCCGTCTTCGATCAACAAGACCGTTCGCGTGGATGTGCCGATTATCGGTGATGTTGCGCATGTTCTGGAAGATATGGTGCGCCAGTACCGTGCCTCTGCCCAGCGCCCTGACAAAAAGGACATGAGCGCATGGTGGCAGCAGATCAATAAATGGCGTGCGCGCAATTCGCTGGCCTATAAGCACAGCCGCGATGTGATTATGCCGCAATATGCGCTGGAGCGTCTGCAGGAACTGACACAGGATCGCAAGACCTATATCACTACAGAGGTTGGTCAGCACCAGATGTGGGCTGCACAATTTATGAAATTCGAGGAGCCGCATCACTGGATGACTTCCGGTGGTCTGGGCACCATGGGCTATGGTCTGCCTGCGGCATTGGGTGTGCAGATTGCCCATCCGGATGCGCTGGTGATTGATATTGCCGGTGATGCTTCGGTACAGATGTGTATTCAGGAAATGTCAGCGGCTATTCAGCATAATGCACCGATCAAAATTTTCATTCTGAATAACCAGTATATGGGCATGGTGCGTCAGTGGCAGCAGCTGTTGCACGGTAACCGTCTGTCGCATTCTTATACAGAAGCGATGCCGGACTTTGTTAAACTGGCTGAAGCCTATGGCGGCACAGGTATCCGTTGCTCCAAGCCGGATGAGCTGGATGATGCAATCATGAAAATGATTGAAACAGACGGTCCGGTGATTTTTGACTGTCACGTTGCCAATCTGGCGAACTGCTTCCCGATGATCCCTTCAGGCAAGGCGCATAATGAAATGCTGTTGCCGGATGAAGCGACGGATGAAGCTGTTGCCAATGCCATTGACGCTAAAGACCGTCACCTCGTCTAATACCGGAACAAGGATATTCATTATGAACGCACAAAATGCAGCTTCCGGTTCAGCTTACTTTCTGACCGAAGAAACCCAGCTAGTTGAAACACATACACTATCGGTACTGGTTGATAACGAGCCGGGCGTTCTTGCCCGTGTTATCGGCCTGTTTTCCGGTCGCGGTTACAATATTGAAAGCCTGACGGTTTCTGAAACCGAGCACGAAAAACATCTGTCGCGGATTACCATTGTAACGCGCGGCACAGCCAATGTGCTGGATCAGATCCGTCACTCGCTGGAACGTATTGTTCCGGTGCACCGCGTGGTTGATCTGACCTATCATGCCCAGCAACTTGGTCATGAGCGTCCGGTTGAGCGTGAACTGGCGCTGATCAAAGTGGTGGGCAAAGGTGATGACCGTGCAGAAATGCTGCGTCTGGCTGATGCTTTTAAAGCCAAAGTTGTGGATGCAACGGTCGAGCATTTCATTTTTGAAATTACCGGTAAGGGCGCGAAGATTGATCAATTTATCGCGATTATGAAGCCGCTCGGCTTGATTGAGGTTTGCCGTACCGGCGTAGCTGCTATGATCCGCGGTGCAGAAGGAATGTAGTTCTTTCTGATAAGTGATTGAAAGCGGCACCGCTGTTCTCCGCATAGAGACAGCGGTGTTGTTCTTTGCAATGAGAGCGTTTTCAAGATGTTGCTTTCTTATGATGTTTTTATGGCCTTGGTGGTGTTTGCCTTTGTGACATCCATCACACCGGGGCCGAATAATCTGATGTTGCTGGCTTCCGGCGTGAATTTCGGTTTCCGCCGTACCATTCCGCATATGCTGGGAATTGGCATTGGCTTTCTGTCGCTTCTGCTTGGTGTCGGCTATGGTCTGGGAGCTGTGCTCGAAACCGCGCCGGCGCTGTATGTGGGACTGAAATTCGCCGGCGGTGCCTATATGCTCTATCTGGCCTATAAAATCGCCACATCGACGTCTGTCGGTCGTGTTGATGATGAAACTGCTCAGCCGATGAGTTTCATGCAGGCATGGCTGTTTCAGTGGGTGAATCCAAAAGCATGGGTGATGGCTGTGACAGCAATGGCGAGCTATACAGTGCATGATGCCTATTCGCTTTCCGTACTGCTGATCGGTGTTGTGTTTGCAGTCATTAATGTGCCGAGCGTGTCGTCATGGGCAGCTTTTGGCAGTCTGCTGCGCCAGTGGCTGGAAGATCCGGTGCGGCTTAAATGGTTCAATCTGACGATGGCAGCTCTGCTGGTGGTCAGCCTGTGGCCGATGCTGAAGTGATAAACCTTGCTCTTTCGGGACGAATCCGGTCAATGGAAGGCATGATGGCAGAGGCATAATGGAATTTTCACCGGAACAGGACAACGCGCTGCAGGCTGTAGCGCAATGGTTGGCTAAAGGCCGTTCACCGATATTTCGCCTTTTTGGCTATGCGGGAACGGGTAAGACCACGCTTGCGCGCTATTTCGCAGAGCATGTGGATGGTGAGGTGCAGTTTGCGGCTTTCACCGGTAAAGCGGCTCAGGTCTTGCGCTCCAAAGGTGCGAGTAATGCCCGCACGCTGCATTCGCTGATTTATCGCCCGAAAGGTGAAGAGGCGATTGAAGACGAAACAACCGGTAAGACCTCGATCTCGCCGACCTTTTCGCTCAACCGTCAAAGCCCTGTTGCCAAAGCTGCACTGATTGTTGTTGATGAATGTTCTATGGTCGATGAGCAGCTTGGCCGCGATTTGATGACATTCGGCACACCTATTCTGGTGCTGGGTGATCCGGGGCAGTTGCCACCGATCAGCGGCGGTGGCTTCTTTACCGAACATGAGCCGGATTATCTGCTGACAGAAATTCACCGTCAGGCGCAGGATAATCCGATTATTCGTTTGGCACTGGATGTGCGTGAAGGCCGTGAAATCCCTTATGGCGATTACGGTGCCGCACGGGTTATCAGCAAGGCGGAAGTTAATCAGGAACTGGTGCTGGATGCCGATCAGGTGCTTGTCGGCACTAACCGCACCCGTAAGCGTTATAATCAGCGGCTGCGCGAGCTCAAAGGTTTTACGGCAGAATATCCGCAATCCGGTGATAAGCTGGTTTGCCTGCGTAATGATCCGGCCAAGGGGCTGCTTAATGGTTCGCTCTGGAAGGTAATGACATCTTCCAAGGAAACCGTGAAGCCCGGCATTAATTTGCTGATTGCACCGGAGGATGAAGAGCCGGGTCGCGGTGTTGCCAAGATCAAGCTTCTGAAGGCGCAGTTTGAAGATCCTGATGCGGAAATTCCGTGGCAGACTAAAAAGCGTTTTGATGATTTTGACTATGGCTATGCGCTGACCACCCATAAGGCGCAGGGCTCGCAGTGGAATAATGTGGTGTTGTTTGATGAGAGCTATGCTTTCCGCGATACGCGTGAGCGCTGGCTCTATACGGCAATTACCCGTGCGGCGGAAAAACTAACAATCGTTCGCTAAATAAGCAGATCAGGGAGCTCGGATCATGGTTGCAACTCTGTCGGTTAATCTTAATGCGGTGGCAATGTTGCGTAACCGCCGTGATCTGCCTTGGCCGAGTGTGACAGGCTTGGGACGTGTTGCTCTTGATGCCGGTGCTTCCGGTCTGACTGTGCATCCGCGCCCTGATCAGCGCCATATCCGTTTTTCTGATCTGGCAGATATCCGTGCACTGATAGATGATGAGTTCCCTCAGGCTGAATTCAATATTGAAGGCTATCCGTCAGAAGAGTTTCTTGCGTTGGTGGAGCGCCACGAGCCGGAACAGGTCACGCTGGTGCCGGATGATCCGGAGCAGAACACCTCTGATCACGGCTGGGATTTTGCCAAGCATAAAACAAGCCTAAGCGAAGTGACCAAGCGGCTGAAATCCCGCGGTATGCGTGTTTCAATGTTTGCTGATCCGACACCGGATGGTCTTGAGATTGCGAAAGAGACCGGTGCCGACCGTGTGGAATTTTTCACTGGTCCTTATGGCGGTGCCTATGCAGATCCAAAGATGCAGGCGCATGAACTGGCCTTGCTGGAACGCGCGGCTTTGAAGGCTGTTGAGCTTGGATTGGGCATTAATGCGGGGCATGATCTGACCGTTGCTAATCTGCCCGCACTGGTAAAAGTCATGCCGACATTGAGCGAAGTTTCAATCGGGCATGGTCTGACGGCAGATGCACTGGAATATGGTATGCGCCAGTCGGTGCAACGTTTTATCAAAGCACTCGGCTAAAGTGCTTTTTGTATTTTTGATTCAGTTTTTTCTTTTAATATTTTGATTTTGTTTAATTTCTGCCCTGATGAGCTATCCGTATTTGTGATGCCTCATCAGGGCAGTTATGCATTGATGCACATTGTTTTTGTGCAAAATTGAGCATTTATATACGGCCTTTCCGGCAGTTTTCTTTATGTCCGGAACCTGGTTATACTGAGCACCGGATCAGCCTGTTTTCTTGTCTTCATATCCGGCTATCTGTGCTCATTCTGTATCAAAAGGTATTTAAAGGTATTTTATGAATCAGGCGCAGCGTGAAGATATTGCCAATCAGGATGCGCCGGTCAGCGCAGATGAGGAAATTATTGATCCTCATAATCATTCGGGAAATCTGAAGCTTTTAATGATGGGCGCGCTTGGCGTCGTCTATGGCGATATCGGTACAAGCCCGATTTATGCATTTCGTGAAGCGCTGCACGCTTCTATCACCGACGGCAATTTGTTGCGCATTGAAATTCTTGGTGTGATCTCCCTGATCGTCTGGTCACTGGCGCTGATTGTGACCGTGAAATATGTGCTGTTTGTGCTGCGTGCGGACAATAATGGCGAAGGTGGTATTCTCTCGCTGATGGCACTGGTACGCTCCAGTTTTGCCAATCGTCCGGATATTATTCTAGGTATCGGTATTGTCGGTGCATCACTGTTCTTTGGTGATGCGGTGATTACACCGGCAATTTCTGTACTTTCCGCAGTGGAAGGGCTGGAAATTGTTGCGCCGGATATGACGCCCTATGTCGTGCCGATTACGATCACTATTCTGGTTGTGCTGTTTTTTGTTCAGAAGCACGGCACAGGACGTATGGCGAGTATTTTCGGGCCAGTGATGCTGATCTGGTTTCTGGCACTTGGCCTCACAGGTTTTATCCATATTTTTGATGATCCGGGCATTCTGGCCGGGCTTAATCCTTATTACGCCTTTGCATTTCTTGGCGGTAATCCGGCCACGTCCTTTGCTACGATCGGTGCGATCTTTCTGGCGGTTACCGGTGCCGAAGCGCTTTATGCCGATCTCGGTCATTTCGGCCGCAAGCCGATCGTGCGGGCATGGCTGTGGATTGTGTTTCCGAGCCTGATCCTCAATTATTTCGGGCAGGGTGCTTTCATACTGACGCATAGCGCTGCGGGCGGTGAGGAAGTACGCAATCCGTTTTTCCAGATGATGCCGCATTGGGCACTGCTGCCGATGGTGCTATTGGCAACTGTTGCAACAGTTATTGCCAGTCAGGCGGTTTTGACCGGTACTTATTCGCTGGCGCGGCAGGCGGTGCAGCTGAATATTCTGCCAAGGCTTGAAGTGCTGCATACATCTGAAACATTGCACGGCCAGATTTATATGCCTCGCATTAATATGCTGCTTGGTATTGCCGTTGTTCTGTTGGTGGTGACCTTCCAGAAGTCGACAAATCTGGCTGCAGCCTATGGTATCGCGGTTACCGGTAATATGCTGGTGACAACGACCCTGCTGTTCTTTGTTATGCGTCGTCTCTGGAAATGGAGCCTGCCGGTTGTGGTGCTGACGATTGCCGGTTTCGCTATTGTTGATCTGATGTTCTTCAGTGCTAATCTGGTCAAAGTGCATCAGGGCGGCTGGGCATCGATTGTGGTGGCCGCGCTGGTGCTGCTGGTGATGTGGACATGGGTGCGCGGCAGCCGCCATCTGTTTCAGAAAACCCGTAAAACAGAAGTGCCGCTGGATATTATTGTCAGCCAGATGGCGCGTAAGGAACCTGTTATCGTGACCGGCACGGCGGTGTTCCTGACCGGTGATCCGTCCAGTGTGCCGACTGCTCTGATGCACAGCCTCAAACATTACAAGGTTCTGCACGAGAACAATGTGATCCTGACCGTGGTGACAGCTCCGCGCCCTTGGGTGGCTGAGGATGACCGTGCGCGCGTATCGCAATATAGCGACCGGTTTATGCAGGTGACGCTGACTTTCGGCTATATGCAGTCGCCTAATATTCCGCGTGCGCTGGGGATCTGCCGCAAGCTTGGCTGGAAATATGACATCATGACCACGTCATTCTTCCTGTCGCGACGCGTCTTGCGTATTTCTCCGCGTTCACCAATGCCGCTCTGGCAGGCAAAATTATTTATTACGCTTGCCCGCAGTGCATCAGATGCCACGGAATATTTCCAGATTCCGACTGGTCGTGTGGTGGAGATCGGTACACAGGTTAATCTCTGAGTGTCTGGCCAAAAAGACACCGGACATGGTTGCGAATGGTAATATTGGCCTCAGGCATGAACCGGCCTTTGCAGTGTTTAGAATGCTGTATTATTTTCCCCTGCCTGTAGCGGGCAGGGGAAATAGCCTATAAAATTTGTTTCAGCATAAAATCCCTCTTGCATTGTTGTAAAACTGGCGGCATAGTCCGAACCGTAACGTACGGTACGCACGATGAGAATCTCGTCAGGCTGCTGTTCAGACAAAAATTAAGGAGCGTGGAAGCGTGCAGTTGCAGCAACCTGAGAATGTCGTGAGCAATGTCGGAACAGGCACAGAGCTGACAGATCGTCAGAAGGATGTGCTGAATGCCGCGCTGGAGCTCCTCGTTGAGGGTGGTGACAGTCTTACGATGGCGGGTGTTGCACGGCGTGCAAGCTGCTCCAAGGAAACACTGTATAAATGGTTCACTGACCGTGACGGCTTGCTGACCGCAACTGTGCAGTGGCAGGCGTCAAAAGTGCGTGTTGTGCCGGTGGCGCGGGAAGGGCTGGATGAAGAATCGCTCTTTACCAGTCTGGAGCATTTTGCCCGCGACTGGCTGCTGGTTCTGTCCGGCTGCACATCCATCGCACTGAACCGTTTAGCGGTCAGCCATGCGGGTTCCGGTAAGTCGGATCTCGGTGAGATCGTGCTGAATAATGGTCCGATCGCTATGGCGCGTCGTCTCAAGCCGGTACTTGAGACCGGCCGCGATGCAGGCCTGCTGGACTTTGATGATATTGATGAGGCTTTTGCCTCGTTCTTCGGCCTTGTGGTGCGCGACATGCAGATCCGTCTGCTGCTCGGCGACCGCCATGAGGTCAGTGATGCAGAAATTATCCGCGATGCCAGAACGGCAACACGACAGTTTTTTGCTCTTTACGGAAATAAGGCCGGCGCCTGATTTTGCCGGTGTGGAATAGTGCCGGTTTTGAGGAAAAACGGCACAGACTAATAGCATAGAAGGAAGGGAATATCCTATGCGCGTTTATTATGACAGTGATGCAGACGTAAATCTGATTAAAGGCAAAAATGTTGTTATCGTTGGTTACGGTAGCCAGGGTCGCGCCCATGCGCTGAACCTGAAGGATTCCGGTGCCAAGAATGTCCGCATTGCGCTGCGTATGGATTCTGCCACTGTTAAAAAAGCTGAAGCTGACGGTTTTGAAGTTCTCAGCGTTGCAGATGCTGCCAAATGGGCAGACCTGATGATGATGGCAACCCCTGACGAATTGCAGGCTGACATCTATAAAGAACACATCCACGACAATCTGCGCGACGGTGCTGCCATTGCTTTTGCTCATGGTCTGAACGTTCATTTTGGTCTGATCGAAACCAAAAAGACTGTCGACGTTGTAATGATCGCGCCAAAAGGCCCGGGTCATACTGTGCGCGGCGAATATCAGAAGGGCGGCGGCGTACCTTGCCTGATCGCTATCCATCAGGATGCTTCCGGCAATGCCCATGATCTGGCTTTGTCTTACGCTTCGGGCGTTGGCGGTGGCCGTTCCGGCGTTATCGAAACCACATTCAAGGAAGAGTGCGAAACCGATCTGTTCGGTGAGCAGGCAGTTCTCTGCGGCGGTCTGGTTGAACTGATCCGCGCTGGTTTTGAAACGCTGGTTGAAGGTGGTTACGCACCTGAAATGGCTTACTTCGAGTGCTTGCACGAAGTGAAGCTGATCGTTGACCTGATCTATGAAGGCGGTATCGCCAACATGAACTATTCGATCTCCAACACTGCTGAGTGGGGCGAATATGTAACTGGCCCGCGCATCATCACTGCAGAAACCAAAGCTGAAATGAAGCGCGTTCTGCACGATATTCAGACCGGTAAGTTCACATCCGACTGGATGCAGGAATACCGTGCCGGTGCTGCACGCTTCAAGGGTATCCGTCGTATGAACGACGATCACCAGATCGAAGAAGTTGGTGCCAAGCTGCGCGGCATGATGCCTTGGATTTCCAAGAACAAGCTGGTTGATAAGGCTCGCAACTAATCTGGCATTGCTTAATCACTGAATATCAGGCCCGCACAAAGTTTTGTTTGTGCGGGCCTGATTATTTATGGCAGTACTGCTGACGGGAGGAATGAAATATGAGTGAAGTTACTATCCGGCAGTTGAAGTCCGATGACTTTGCTATCCTTCGGGACATCCGGCTGGAAGCTCTGCAACTGCATCCGGAAGCCTATAGTTCTGCCTATGAGGACTGGGTAAAGTTCTCTGAAGCTGATTGGCGTGCAAAGTTAAATGCACCGGTTTTTGCTGCTTTCGACGGCGATAAAGCTGTCGGGCTAATTGGTTTGTGGCCTCAGGACGGTGCGCGGACATCCCATCGTGCGATTGTTGTGATGGTCTATGTGAAAAGCGAAATGCGTGGCCGGAATATTGGTCAGAAGCTGATGCAGGCTGTTGAGATCTATGCGCGTGATAATGGTTTCAGTCAGCTTGAACTCAGTGTACTTGCTGAAAACAAAACTGCTTTGCAGCTCTATATGCGCGAAGGTTATACGGAATTCGGACGCCGGCCGAACTGGATATCGTTGAATGGTGAAATGTATGACGAAGTGATGATGGTGCGATCGCTTGCTGAAAATGCATGATTGTTAGTTTTGTGCGGCTGATTTTGTTCGAATGTAACGAAATTATCCATCAAATCGCAATAAAATGAATAAAGGTCAGTAATGCTGACATATTTTGCTTGTTTTGTTGTGAAATACGCATAAGGTGATAACCAAAGGCACACAGCTTTTAGTTAAGTTTTATGTTCTATTTCACGGCATCTCTTTTGACTTTATGAGGAACCCCCATGCTGGATTGGGAAAAAATATTCGCAACACGTTCATCGCGTATGAAAGCGTCGGAAATTCGTGAATTGTTGAAACTGCTTGAGCGTCCGGATATTATTTCTTTCGCGGGTGGTATTCCTGATCCGAAACTGTTTCCGGCAGAAGAATTCAAAGAAGCCTATGCCGATATTTTCGCCACGGGCAAATCCGATGCAGCGCTGCAATATTCGGTAAGTGAAGGCTATAAGCCGCTACGCGAATGGTTGCAGGGTGAAATGGCAAAAATCGACGTGCCTTGCACTGCCGAAAATATCTTCATCACTTCGGGTTCGCAGCAGGCGCTGGATTATCTCGGCAAGCTGTTCCTGTCGCCGAATGATACGGCGCTGGTTGTGCGTCCGACCTATCTTGGTGCACTGCAGGCTTTCAATGCCTATGAGCCGACCTATGATACATTGCAGCCAAACGGCAACCGCACTCCGGCTTCCTATGAAGAAGCTGCAGAGAAGGCTGGCGGTAAGGTAAAATTTGCTTATTTTTCGGCAGATTTCAGCAATCCGACCGGTGAAACCATTGATCGTGAAGGCCGCGAAAAGCTGATTGATCTGGGCGATGAAATGGATATCGCGCTGATCGAAGATGCTGCCTACCAGTATCTGCGTTTTGACGGTACACCGATCCCGCCGGTTCTGGCGCTGGAAATTGAGCGCAAAGGCTCGATTGAAAATACCCGCACGATCTATTCCGGCAGCTTCTCCAAGACGCTGGCACCGGGTTTGCGTGTTGGTTATGTCGTTGCTAATGCGACAGTCATCCGCAAACTGGTACTGATGAAACAGGCTGCTGATCTGCATTCCTCAACCATCAATCAGCTGGCTGTGCATCATGTTGCTGCCAATGGTTTTGATGCGCAGATTGCAAAAATCCGTTCTGTCTATTCGCGCCGCCGCAATAAAATGCTGGAAGCGCTGGATAAATATATGCCGAAATCGGCCACATGGACAAAGCCTGAGGGCGGTATGTTCGTCTGGGTCAATCTGCCGGATTATATGAACGGCGCTGATCTTCTGGCCGCTGCGATTGAAACAGAGAAAGTGGCTTTTGTTCCGGGTAAAGCATTCCATGCAGATGGCACCGGTGCCAATACACTGCGTCTCGCTTATTCCTGTGCCAATGACGAGATGATTGAAGAAGGCATCAAGCGCCTTGGCAATCTGATCCGTGCCCATGAGAAAAATTGAGAAATAAGCAATCTCAACGAATGAAAAAAAGCCGGAGCCCGTTGCTCCGGCTTTTTTATATCTTCACGGCCAGAGTTTCAGCTGAAGTATATCGCCGTTAAATGGATGTATTTAATTGCGATATGCTTCAGTGCTTAACATGCTGAATTTACGGCTTTCTTTATAAAAAGATGCTTGGCTTTGTCCGGCAATCCTGTAGCCTGATCTTGTTATAATTTTATAAATCTGAGTCCTTACACAGCGACAGGATTCAGGCGGAAAGTGAGGGGAAACTCATGACTATAATTAAAAAATACACGCTGGCTCTGGCCTGCGCGTCGGTGCTTGGCCTGTCGGCGGCTGCTGCACAGGCGGCAACGCCGGCGGATACGCTGGTTGTGGCAATGGCCATTGATGATGTGATTTCTCTCGATCCGGCAGAAATTTTCGAGATCACCACGTCGGAAATTCTGACCAATACCTATGAACGTCTGGTGACCACAGATCCGAAAGATCCGACCAAGATCATTCCGCAGATTGCGGAAAGCTGGGTGATTTCGGAAGACGGCAAGACCATTACTTTCAAGGTTAAGCAGGGGCAGAAATTTGCTTCTGGCAATCCGCTGACGGCGCAGGATGTTGTTTATTCTCTGCATCGCGCGATCAAGCTTGATCTCAGCCCTGCATTCATCATCAGCCAGTTTGGTCTGAATAAAGACAATGTGGAAAAGCTGGTGACTGCGCCGGATGATTATACGGTTGTGTTCTCCACGGAAGAAACTTTCGCGCCGAGCTTCGTGCTCAATGCGCTGTCTTCCAGTGTGGCTTCTGTTGTCGACAGCAAGCTGGTTGAAGAACATGCGGTTAAAACCGAGAAAACAGAAGCTAAACCATTTGATACAGATTTTGGTTATGACTGGCTCAAGCGTAATTATGCAGGTTCCGGCGTTTACAACCTGAAAGAGTGGCGTTCGAATGAAGTGATCCTGCTGGAGCGCAATGAGAACTATAGCGGACCAAAACCGGCTGTAAAACGCGCTATTTACCGTCATGTGAAGGAAAGCGTGTCGCAGCGTCTGCTGTTGCAGGCCGGTGATATTGATGTTGCCCGTAATCTTGAGCCGGGTGATATTGCAGAATTTGCCAAGAACAGTGATTTCAATATTCTCAGTGCTCCGAAAGGGCGCACCTATTATCTGACAGCCAACCAGAATGTGCCAAATCTTGCCAAGCTGGAAGTGCGTCAGGCGATGAAATATCTCGTTGATTATGACGCTATTGAAACTACGCTGATTAAAGGTATTGGCCGCACGCATCAGTCTTTCCTGCCGCTTGGTATGTTCGGCGCGATTGATGACAAGCCGTTCAAACTAGATGTTGATAAGGCCAAGCAACTATTGGCCGATGCCGGTCTGCAAGACGGTTTCAGTGTGACGCTCGATGTGCGTAATACACAGCCAGGCGTTGGTATTGCTGAAAGCATTCAGCAGACTTTTGCGAAGGCCGGTATTAAAGTTGAGCTGTTACAGGGTGACGGCAAGCTGACGACGACAAAAGTACGTGCGCGCAAGCATCAGCTTTCGCTGGGTATCTGGGGCCCTGATTACTGGGATCCGCATACCAATGCATCGACCTTCTCCTATAATCCGGATAATAGCGATGAAGTGTCGATGAAAACGACAGCATGGCGCAGCTCGTGGGACATTCCTGAAATGTCCAAGGAAACCATGGATGCGGCAAAAGAAACAGACACTGCAAAACGCGAGCAGATGTATCATAAAATCCAGAAGGATTTTCAGGAGACAAGCCCGTTCGTGATGCTTTATCAGCAGATTGAAACGGCTGTTGCGGCCAAAAATGTCAAGAACTTCAATATGGTGGCTGATGCTAACTATATTACCGAAGTCAGTAAAGACTAAATTTCAGCACCTGCTGTAAACATTTTATGCCCCTTCCGCGATCATTGGCTGAAGGGGCATAATTATTTGAGAAGCAAATTTCAGAATGGCGAATTGCAGGTGGTGCGGCTGCCGGCAAAAGGCTGATATGTATTATCGGACGCACGATATGAGCGGTACTGATTGCTGCACCACTGCATATGGTTGATATTATCACCCGCATTGGCTGATTTTGCCGAGCCGATGCGTTTTGTAGCACCGCGCTGTACCAGCGGATCGCCGTTTTTGTAATTCAGTACACCGTCTTCCGTATAATAGGCGCCGCTTTCTTTGCAGAGTGTGGAGCCGTAACAGTTACGGCTGGCGGGGTCTGCGCGATTGCCGCCGGTAATGCCGCCGACAATCAGAAGGCCGGTCGGGTTCAGAGAGGGAATGCCGCCGCTGATCTGGTTACCGCCTGCATAGGCCGATGCGCCGGAAAGCAGGGCAATGCCCACTGTGAATGCGGTTTTCAGAATGAATCTGGACATAGCGATATCCGTTCGTAAATTTATATAGCTTAAGGCTAATATAGTGCAAAAATGCTGCCAATTTAAGGGGCAGGCTTTCTGAAGAAAATCAGTTGCAGGCAATATCACTGATTGCAATTCAACATATGGTGTTTAGGTTGAGTTATCACATGCTGCGGAAAAGCGGACACCGGTTTTCCGATAATGGCATGCGTAAAAAAGGAAATAGAGCGGGCACTGTGATCCAATCGGGGCGTAAAATGCTCTGGAGCGCCGGTTTATCCTGTAATATGAACACAATGATGAGTAGCTTAATGTCTGAGACGGTTTCTGCGCAATCAACACCGGTTATGGATAATGCTCTGCCGGAAGGGCCGGTATTATTCACCTTAGCGACATTCAATATCGAAAACCTGATGCGCCGGTTTGATTTTACCGGTTACCGCAATGAGTTGCGTCAGGATCGCTCATTACAACTCTTTGCCATTGATAATGAAACACAATACCGGCAGCTCGAACAGGCGCGGATGGTGGCGCATACGGATGATACGCGGCAATTATCTGCTCTGTCGATCGCGCAGACACGGGCGGATATTCTCTGCCTGCAGGAAGTTGATGATCTCGCTGCGCTGAATGCTTTCGAATATGGCTATTTGTTCAAGATGGTGGGGCAGGGCTACAAACATAAATATCTGATCGACGGTAATGACAGCCGCGGTATTGATGTCAGCGTGATGATGCGTGACGTAACGCGCAGCGGCCACGCGATTGAGCTGGTGAAGCTGGAGAGCAATGCACATCTGACCTATCAGGATCTAGGTATTTATGATCCGGTGCTGTCCTCAGTGGGGATTGAAGCCCATGAGCGGGTGTTTAAACGCGATTGCCTGATGCTGGATCTGCGCATCGGCGGCAAGCCGCTGACGGTCTTTGTTACGCATTTCAAATCCATGGGCGGTGTGCGCTATGGTCAGGATCCGAAGCTGACAACGCTGCCGGTACGGCTGGCCGAGGCACAGGCGGTTCGTATGATTATTGAGAGAAAATTTGGCCGTGACGGGGCTGCGGATGCTTCATGGCTGATCTGCGGTGATTTTAATGATTATTACGAGAAGCTTGCGATAAGTGGTGACCAGTGGGACGGCTATAATTTTACGCCGGTTCAGGAGCCGGATAATTGCCTGAATGTTTTCCTGAATGACGGTTTTGCGGTTAATCTGGTAGAGCGGCGGCCGGTGCTTGATCGCTGGACATTGTATCACACACGTGGCCCGCAGGAGCGTCATCTGTGCCAGCTGGATTATATCTGGGCATCACCGGCACTGGCGCAGCGTAATGCGCAGGCTGTGCCGGAAATTATCCGCAATGGTCAGCCTTACCGCACCTTATTTCCTGAAGGGCAGGATGTGGTGCGTTTCCCGCGTATTGGCTGGGACAGACCAAAGGCAAGTGATCATTGTCCTGTTGCCGTCACACTTGAGCTTTAAGGACAGGCTCAGTCTAACGGAGCAGACGAATGCAAAGCAGAAACCAGAACAGAGTTTATCCTGTCCGTGACGTCAGGATACAAGTTGTTGCCGGTGTTCCTGATTATGTTGTCCGGAACCAGCAGGCTATTGATGAAAACTGGCAGCAGGAAATTGCAGCCAACCCGACACTCTATGACGGAGAAATTTATCTGGCAGCAGAGGCGCGCCTGTCTGAGGATATTCTGAGTGCGCCCTATCAGCGTACCAGTTTTCGCAGTCTGCTCTATTGGCGTAAAGATAAAAGTACGGATAAGCCGTTTCATATTTTCGGTAGCGGTGTCATCGTCTCCTCCGATAATCAGCTATTGCTCGGACAAATGGCCTCACACAACGCTGTCGGCGGTCGGATTTATTTTCCGGCGGGTTCCAATGACGATCAGGATATTGTTAACGGCGCGGTTGATCTTGACGGAAATGCCAGACGTGAAGTGCTGGAGGAAACCGGAATTGATCTGAACCATGCAGTGCATACCAGCGGCTATAGTCTGGTTATGTGTGATCGCAGTCTGGCGTTGTTCCGTTGTTATTATTTCGACCGCACGGCGAATGAATTGCAGACGCAGGCGGAGGAATTTATCGCAGCGCAAAGGCAGCCGGAATTATCGCGGGTGCTGATGATCGGGCAGGGCGGCATATTGGATGAACGTAGTCCGGATTATATTCGCACTTTCACCGACTGGTATTTTGCGCAATAGTAACGGCATATGATGCGGGCGGCTGAGATTTGAATTGCATATTATGCACTTCATGAATCATTTGAATGTTTTAACCGGCAATGCAAATGTGTTGAATCAGATACGGTACTTTTGAAAGTTCCGGAGCGGGGCGGACATGGATCATCTTAAAGGGCAGGGAATATGAACGGCATGGCTGTACAGGGGCGTTTCTACGAGATCTATGATGTTTTCACCGAGAAACCTCTAAGCGGTAATCCGCTTGCTATTGTTCATGATTCTGAAGGGCTTGATGATGCCACGATGCTGGCCATTGCCCGCGAGTTCAATCTCTCGGAGACTGTGTTTGTTGCTCCTGCAGTCAATCCGCTACACACAGCTTCGATACGGATTTTTACGCCGGATTATGAGCTGAATTTTGCCGGTCATCCGACTGTAGGTACGGCGGTTGCGCTGGCCTATAAGAATTGCAACGGGCAAAAACCTCAAACTGATCTGATCATGACGCTTGAGGAAAAAGTCGGGCCGGTGCGTGTTGCAGTTCATTGCGCAGGCTCCGGTGATACGGAAGGGCAGTCGGCTGCCTTCGCCGAATTTGACCTGCCACGCCTGCCTGAGCGCGTGAATATCACCGTAGAGAAGGAGCAAGCCGCCGCTGCCTTGCGCCTCAATACACATGAAATCGGCTTTGAAAATCACGTGCCTTCGGTCTGGAGCGGCGGTAAGCCGTTTGTGCTGGTGCCGGTGAAGAATATGATTGCCGCTGCTAAAGTTGTGGTCGATCCGGTTTTTGTTGAAGATCATATGCAGGCTTTTGAAGGTCGTGCGATACCTTTCTACATCTATACCCGCGAGACACGGCTTTTTGAGAGCAATTATCATGCGCGGATGTTCACATCCGGCAAGCATGTCTATGAAGATCCGGCCACCGGTTCTGCGGTTGCCGCCTTTGCCGGTGCAATCAACGAATTTGACCAGCCTGTAGACGGACTTACGCAGCTATGGATCGAGCAGGGTATTCAGATGGGCAGACCATCGCGCATCCGGCTGGAGCTGGATGTGGCTGCGAAGAAGCTGACCGGTGCGCGTATCGGCGGCAGTGCGGTTAAGGTTGCTGAAGGCTATCTGAAGATTTAGAATATGTTGCATTGCGTGGCTGTTTCTTGCTAAAAGTCACAAGATGCAACATTTCTGTATCTGGAGTTGTCTGTGGCAGAAACCTCATCGCAATCTGATCATCAAAACCTAGCTGGGCAACGCATTCTGGCATCGCAGCGTCATGATGAAATTCTGCGCAGGCTGAATGAAGATGGCGTGGCGGGGATCAGTGAGGTTGCTGCATTTTTTGACGTCTCACGGGAGACAATTCGCCGTGATCTGAAACTGCTGGCACAGCGGGGATTGCTGGCGCTGGTTCATGGCGGGGCTACAAAAATCCAGCTTCATGAGCCGGCCTTCGGGCTGCGTAGTCAGGAAAATAGCGGAGGCAAGGCCGCGATAGGTCAAGCCGCCTGTACCTTGATCCGTTCCGGAATGGTGATTTTTCTGGACTCCGGCACAACGACTTTGGCTCTTGCTCAGGCTTTAGCGCAACAGGATAAAGCACCGGAAAACCTGACAATTTGCACCACAAGTCTGCGAATTGCATTACAGCTTTGTCATGTGCAAACCATTCGCGTGCATATATTAGGCGGAGAAATCAGCCCTGAAGAAGAGGCCAGCGGCGGTATTGATGTATTACAGGCGCTGGAGCATTTCCGGTTTGATCTGGCATTTCTTGGCACTGGCGGTATTACTGCCGAGGGCGAGATTACGGACTTTACCCGTAACGGTGCGGAATTGCGCTCGCGGCTGGCTGTTGTTGCCGGTGAAGCATGGTTTCTGGCCAGCGCAGAGAAATTCGGACGCATGACGCCGCTTCGTGTTGCACATTATGAGCAAGCCGCAGGCATTATTACAGATCACAGACCGGAGCCGCATTTTGTGGCAGCACTGGCTGAGAAGGGCCTTCGGTTACATATTTCATAAATGTGATATTTTGTTGCATTTAATGTTGTTTTTTGTTGTTTTGTTTTTATAGTGATCTCAACCGGAGGGAGTGAGGTCATGACAGAGCATAAGGCAGATCACAAAAACAAAGCAGATAGTTTTCCGTCTCAGGCGCGGGTGGTGATTATTGGCGGGGGCATTATCGGTTGTTCCGTTGCCTATCATCTGACCAAAGCGGGATGGACCGATGTTGTGTTGCTGGAGCAGGGCAGTCTGAGTTGCGGCACAACATGGCATGCGGCAGGACTGGTGGGGCAGTTGCGCAGCCATGCCAATATGACCGGCCTTATCCGTTATTCCACACAGCTTTACAGTGAGCTGGAAGCGGAAACCGGCTTAGCGACCGGATGGAAAAAATGCGGTTCCCTGTCTGTTGCCCGTAGCAGAGACCGTATGACTGTTTTGAAGCGCACGGCTGCCTCCGCCCGTGCGCAGGGTGTCAATGTCGAGGTTATTTCAGCCCGTGAGGCAGGCGATCTCTGGCCGGTCATGGCGACGGATGATTTGCAGGGGGCCGTCTGGCTGCCGGATGACGGTAAGGCCAATCCCAGCGATCTGACACAATCTTTGGCGCGCGGCGCGCGAATGCGCGGTGCCAGAATATTGGAACGGGTTCAGGTGACCGGTATTACCGTGAAAAACGGTCGTGCTTGCGGAGTTGAGACGGATCGCGGCAATATTATTGCAGAAATCGTGGTCAATTGCGCGGGGCAATGGGCGCGTAAAGTCGGGCAAATGTGCGGCGTAACGATTCCTCTGCATTCGGCAGAGCATATGTATATCGTCACCGGCAAGATTGAAGGCGTGCATCCGGATTTACCGGTTATGCGTGATCCGGACGGTTATATTTATTTCAAGGAAGAGGTTGGTGGTCTGGTCATGGGCGGTTTTGAGCCGCAGGCCAAACCGTGGGGTATGCAGGGGATTCCTGATAAGTTTGAATTTGCTTTGCTGGAAGATGACTGGGATCAGTTTGAGCCGTTGATGGAAAATGCTCTGATCCGCGTGCCGCAACTGGCGGAAGCTGAGGTGAAGAAGTTTTATAACGGGCCGGAAAGCTTCACTCCCGATAATAATTTTATTCTCGGTGAGGCACCGGAGCTGAAGAATTTCTTTGTTGGCGCCGGTTTTAATTCTATGGGTATTGCCAGTGCCGGTGGTGCAGGACGTGCGCTCGCGGAATGGATTATCAATGGTGCTCCGACAATGGATTTATGGCCGGTGGATATTCGTCGCTTTGCCGGTTTCAACAATAATCAGCGCTGGTTACATGACCGGGTTAAAGAAACGCTTGGTCTGCATTATGCCATGCCCTGGCCAAACAGGGAGCTAGATACGGCACGGCCGTTCCGACGGTCGCCGCTTTATCATCTTCTGGAGGCGAAGGGAGCTTGTTTCGGTTCGAAAATGGGGTGGGAGCGCGCGAACTGGTTTGCGGATAAGGGGCAGAAGCCGGAGACGGTCTATAGTTTCGGGCGGCAGAACTGGCATGAGAATGTCGGGCGTGAAATGCAGGCTGTACGCGAGCGTGTTGCTCTCTTTGATCAGAGTTCCTTCGCCAAGCTGTTGATACAGGGGCGTGATGCCTGTCGGGTTCTCAATCATCTCTGTGTCGCTGATATTGATGTGCCGGTGGGGTCGTCAATTTATACGGGCATGCTCAATGAGCGCGGCGGTTATGAAACAGATCTGACTGTGCTACGGCTTGGTGCGGAGAAGTTTCTGATTATTACCGGCTCCGCGCAGGCAGTTCACGATGCGGATTGGATTAACCGGCATATTGCTGAAGGTGATTATGTAACGGTCACCGATGTTTCCTCTGCCTATGCAGTGCTGGCACTGATGGGGCCGCAATCCCGCAGCCTATTGCAAAAACTGAGTGATATGGATTTCAGCAATACAGCATTTCCGTTTGGTCAGGTGCGTGAAATCGGTGTGGGCTATGCAACCGCTTTTGCCAACCGCATGACCTATGTGGGGGAGCTTGGCTGGGAGCTGATTGTCCCTGTGGAATTTGCCGTTGGTGTTTATGAAGCGCTGCAGGAAGCGGGGCAGGAATTCGGCCTGCGTGATGCCGGATATTATGCGTTGGAAGCTCTGCGCCTTGAGAAAGGCTATCGTGCATGGAGCCGCGAACTGACACCGGATATTAATCCCTATGAGGCCGGACTGGGTTTTACTGTAGCGATGGACAAGGCCGGCGGTTTTATCGGGCGGGATGCGCTGGTGAAGTTCAAGGCTGATAATATTCTGAAGCGGCGCATTGTGCAGCTGACCCTCGATGAGGCAGATGCCGTTTTGTGGGGCGGGGAACTGATCCTGCGCAATGGCGTGCCTGCCGGAGAAATCCGTTCTGCTGCCCATGGTCATACATTGGGCTGTGCTGTTGCGCTGGGGCTGGTCAGTCATGCGGAGGGTGTTAGTAAAGACTGGCTGGAGCAGGGGGATTTCGAGGTTGATGTTGCCGGTCAGCACTATCCTGCGCAGATGCATTTGCGCAGCCTTTATGATCCGAAATCCGAACGGGTAAAGATCTGATTTTGATTCAATAATTTGCCGGATGATTTTGTTTTTGTTTACAAAAACAGATCTTCCGGTGGGCTTCCGATTGTGGAGGCTACAATGTCGGGACGACGTGCTGCTACAGCCGTCACAATGGAATCTGCCAGCGCAAAGATTGCTGCCGGAGAATTCGGCAGCAAACGGTTCCGCGCCGGTGCAAAAAAGATCGTATCAGCAACCTGAACGAGCGGTGATGTCGGGCTGTCGGTGATTGCCAGAATCACTGCGCCTTTTTGCTTGGCAGCTTTGGAAAGCTGTACGGTATTGTTGGAATAACGCGGCATGGAGATAGCGATTACCACATCACCTTCATCCACCGATCGCACAAAATTGTTGGAATACTGGGATGCGCCGCGTGACAGAATATTGGATACATTTTTCTCCGTATAAAGAGCCAGTCCTTCTTCCAGCAGTGTAGCCGCATAATGGCTGGCGCCGGTACCGAGAATGATGATGCGTCTGGCATTGATAATGGCTTCAATAAATGCCTCCGATGAAGGCGTATCAATATTGGCAATCGTGTCTTTGATATTGTCGGAACAATCGGCCAGAACAGTATGCAAATAGGCACTTTGCTGGCCGGACTGGGCGTTTTCAGCGCTGTTTAATCTGTTAACTGACGGTGAAAACTGAAAATCCGAGACGATTTTTTCACGGAATTCACCATAGCCGCTATAGCCCGCCGCGCGTACAAAACGGGTGATTGTGGCGGTCGAGCTGCCACTGGCATGAGCCAGTCCTTCAATCGACATGGCAACAACATCCAGCGGCTTTGCCAGAACAAAATCGGCAATCCGGCGATAGGATTTGCTGAAAGAAGGATATGCCGCAGACATGCGGTTGGCAAAATCGGACTTGGGATTCAAAGTTTGCGACATGATGGTTTCCGGTGTTGACGGCATAAAATTTTCATATACTCTATTTTTGAAAATAACCATGTCAAATATAATGACAATCATATCAAAAATGATATTCGTTGGGGAACGGAGACTTTTATGTATAAAAAAATGCTCGTGGCGAGTCTGCTGGGAACAACTCTGCTGAGCTCTGCTTTGATGAGCGGTGCGGCATCTGCTGAAACACTGCGTATTGCGCTTGGATCAGAACCGACTGCAATTGATCCGCATTATCATGATCTGACACCGAATAATGCTTTGGCAGCCCATATATTTGACGGGCTGACCCGTCAGGATGAAAAGCAAAATGTACATCCGGCTCTGGCCAGTTCATGGGAGAATGACGGCAAGAATACCTGGACATTCAAATTACGGGAAGGCGTGACTTTCTCTGATGGCTCACCTTTTACTGCCGATGATGTGATTTTTACTTTCTGCCGCACGCTGAAAAATGAAACAGCGATTGCCGGTTCTTTTGCGGACATTACCGCGAATTTTGAGTCTGTTGAAGCGCCGGATGCGCAAACACTGGTGATTAAGACCAAAGCGCCTGAGCCGCTGCTTCCGACCTTTATCGGCACTGTTGGTATTCTGAGTTCCTCAATCGTTAAACACGACAAGATCAGTTTTGCACCTGAACAGAATTGCGGTGTGACCGGTGCGTGGCCTGTTGTTGGTGATTTCAATGACGGCAAGCTTGCAATCGGTACCGGCCCTTATAAGCTGAAAAGCTATGTGCGCGGTTCTGCCATCGAGCTGGAACGCAATGATAAATATTGGGGCGAAGCTGAGCCATGGGAAGCTGTACGTTTCCTGCCGGTTCCGAATGCCGGTCCGCGTCTCGCCGGTCTTCTCGCCGGTGACTATGATATTATTGAAAATCCGGCTGCCCGCGATCTGTCCCGTATCAAGGATGACAAGCGTTTCGGCTACACGATCACACCTTCAACACGCGTAATTTATTACCAGCTTGATGTGGCGCGTGATGAAAGCCCTTATGTCAAAGCTGCTGACGGTAAAAACCCGCTGAAAGATGTGCGTGTCCGTCAGGCTATGTCGCTGGCGATTGACCGTAATGCTATTGTTTCCCGTCTGATGGACGGTGCGGCGGAACCTGCCTATCAGTTCCTGCCGACCGGTATGTTCGGTACACTGCCAAACCCGCCGGAACTGCGTTATGATCCTGCAGAAGCCAAGAAACTTTTGGCTGAAGCCGGATATCCTGACGGTTTCCAGCTGACACTTTCCACCACCAATGACCGCTATATCAATGACAGCCAGATCACGCAGGCAGTGGCACAATATCTGACGCAGATCGGCATTAAATCGGATGTGGATGCGATGACCCGCGCCATCTATTTCCCGCGCCGTTCCAAGAAGGAGCTGAGTGTGGCAATCGGCGGCTGGGGTTCCACCAGCGGTGAGGCTTCATCCTTCCTGCGTCAGTGGCCGGCAAAACCGAATGAAGAAGGCACTTTGGGCGGCTCCAATTATGGCGGCTATTCCAACCCTGCTTTTGACAAGCTGATCTATGAAGCTGTTGCAACAATGGACAATGATAAGCGTTCGGAGCTGCTCCAGCAGGCGCAGACCGAAGTGATGAAAGACTATGCTTTCATTCCGCTGCATTTCGAAAGCGGTATCTGGGCGCATAAGGCCAATGTCACTTATACCGGTCGTTCAGATCAGTTCACGATGGCTATGTCTGCCAAGCCGGCCAAGTAACTGAAGGCTAAGCCAGAGCGGTTTACATTCCTGCTGGAATATTGAGACCGCTCCGGATTCTTTCATGGCCGCATGGCGCAGTTTAATCAGTTTTTCACTGTGCCATGCCTTAGCCATCCTGACAGAATGATAGTCCGAGAAGCATGTCATGACAGCTTATATTCTACAGCGACTTATTCAGAGCGCATTGGTTTTGCTTGCCGTGTCGGTCGCTGTTTTCTTTGCCGTATATGGCATTGGTGATCCGATTGAACTTCTTGTACCGCCGCAGGTGAGTGCTGCCGAACGGCTGGCTCTGATTAAGCGGCTGGGGCTCGATCTGCCGGTATGGCAGCAATATTTCACATTTTTGGGCAATGCCCTGAAAGGCGACCTCGGCACATCTTTCGTTCACGGTGTGCCGGTGGTCTCGCTTATTCTTGCCCGCCTGCCAGCTACATTTGAACTGGTACTGCTGTCGATGACAGTTGCGGCCGTTGTCGGTATTCCGCTCGGACTGTTGGCTGGTCTCAATTCGGACAGCCGCCCGTCGCGTTTCATTATGGCGGGAACAGTCATCGGCTTTTCGCTGCCTAGTTTCTGGAAAGGCATGATGCTGGTGCTGCTGTTCAGCGTGGCACTTGGCTGGCTGCCGACCGCAGGACGGGGCGAAACGGTCTCAGTGCTGGGCATTCAGACCAGTCTGTTCACCACCAATGGTCTGCGCCATCTGATCCTGCCTGCGCTTAATCTTGCTATTCCGAATATGGCTTTGATGATCCGCCTTGTAGCCGCGGGTACTACTGAAGCGATGACACAGGATTATGTGAAATTCGCCCGCGCTAAAGGTGTGCGTCGCAAACGTATCGTCAACCGCCATGTGTTGCGCAATATTCTGATACCGGTTGTGACTGTTGTCGGTATTGAATTCGGCAGTCTCGTTGCCTTCTCCACCATTACCGAAACCGTGTTCTCATGGCCCGGCATGGGCAAGCTGCTGATCGATAGTATCTACCAGCTCGACCGGCCGGTGGTGGTTGCCTATGTGCTGCTGGCCACGCTGCTGTTCGTCGCCGTGAATTTCATGGTCGATGTGCTCTATGCGGTTCTCGACCCACGGGTAAAACTTTCCGGAGATATGGTATGAATAAGCCGATTATTCCGGATTATGCCAATACACCGCTACGCCAGAAAGTGCTGCGCAGCATCCGCAACAAACCGACAACACGCGGTGCGGGTATCCTGCTCGGGCTGCTGGTTCTGCTGGCGGTGCTGGCGCCTTTTATTGCCCCGCAAGATCCTTATGATCTGGCCTCTTTGAGCGTGATGGATAACCGGCTTGCACCGGGCTCAACAAGTATGACGGGTTCGGTCTACTGGCTGGGCACGGATGCGCAAGGCCGCGATATGGTCAGCGCCATCCTCTATGGTTTGCGTACCAGCCTGCTGGTCGGTCTGCTGTCGACACTTGGTGCCATGACCATCGGTGTGAGTGCCGGATTGCTGGCCGCACAACTCGGTGGTGTTGCCGATGCGATCATCATGCGTGTGGTGGATTTTATGCTCGGCTTTCCGTCAATGCTGGTGGCACTGGTGCTGCTCGCATCTGTCGGGCGCGGCGTTGATAAAGTGATCCTCGCGATTATTCTGGTGCAATGGGCGCAATATGCCCGCCTGATGCGTGCTTCCGCTCTGGTTGAGCGCCGTAAAGAATATATCGAAGCGGCTGTCAATTTCGGCCTGCCGACCCATTATATTATGCTCCGGCATTTGCTGCCGAACTCTATCGGCTCGGTGCTGGTGATCTCCACCATCAGTATTGCCAGTGCCATCACATTGGAAGCGACCTTGTCCTTCCTCGGTGTTGGTGTGCCGGTTACGCAGCCGTCGCTCGGCCTGCTGATTGCCAATGGATTTGATTATCTGTTGTCGGGCGAATACTGGATTGCAGTCTTTCCGGGGATTGCACTGGTTCTACTGATTATCTCGCTCAATTTTGTCGGTGACCGCCTGCGTCGCAGCTTTAATGTGAGGGGCGTGTGATGACAGCTTTGCTTGAAGTAAAGGGCTTAAGAACCGTATTTCATCTGCTGGGTGGCGCATGGTCGGCAGTTGACGGCATTGATCTGAGCATTGCGCGCGGCGAAGTGCTGTGCCTTGTCGGAGAGTCCGGCTCCGGTAAATCTGTCACCGGTTTTTCTCTGGTGCAACTGATTGATCCGCCGGGGGAAATTGTTGAAGGCGAAATCCTGTTCAATGGTGAAAATCTGCGTGAAGCATCCGATGAACGTTTGCGTAATTTACGCGGCGACCGCATTGCGATGATTTTTCAGGATCCGCTCTCCACGCTCAATCCGGTGCTGACCATTGGTGAGCAAATGTGCGAGGCGATCCTTGAGCATCGTTCCTGTGGCAAATCGCAGGCGATGAAAGAGGCTGCGGATGCGTTGAGGCGTGTGGGTATTTCCTCACCGGAAGTGCGGCTGAAGCAATATCCGCATGAGTTCTCCGGTGGTATGCGCCAGCGCGTAGCGATTGCCACCGCATTGCTCAATAATCCCGATCTGATTATTGCCGATGAGCCGACCACGGCTCTGGATGTAACCATTCAAAGCCAGATCCTCTATGAAGTGCAGAAGCTGGCACGGGAAACCGGTACGGCCGTGCTGTGGATTACTCATGATCTTGCAGTCGTGGCTGAACTCGCCGATCGTGTGGCGGTAATGTATGCGGGGCAGATTGTTGAAACCGGTGCGGTCGATGATGTGCTGGACAGACCGCTGCATCCGTATACGCAAGGTCTGCTGAATTCGTCTTCCGGCACGGTAAAACCGGGGGAACGCCTGCACCAGATCGACGGCAATGCACCACGTATTGATGACCGGCCAAGCGGTTGTCCGTTCCGCACGCGCTGCGAGCGCGTCAAACCGGTTTGTGCAGAAGTTAGTCCCGAACAGCAGGTGATCGACGGGCGGATTTTCCGTTGTCACAATCCGGTATCACTGCCTGTCCGTGAGGCATTTACTCAGGAGGCAAGACCATGAGTGATGCATTTTTTGAAATGCGCGGGGTGAAGAAGCATTTTCACTCCAAATCCACAATGGCTGACCGCATTCTGCGTCTGACAGGACAGGCTGCACCGGCGCGGGTTTTGCGTGCGGTAGATGGTGTTGATCTGAGCATCAAACGGGGTGAAGTGCTGGGGCTAGTCGGGGAATCCGGCTGCGGAAAGTCTACGCTATCCCGCATGGCAACAGGCATTTATCAGCCGACCGAAGGCAATGTGCTTTATGGCGGGCAGGCCGTTGAAAAGCTCAAAGGCCGTGAGAAACTCGACTTTCTTTTGAAAGTACAGATGATTTTTCAGGACCCTTACGCCTCGCTTGATCCGCGCATGAAGGTCAATCAGATTGTCGGTGAGGCACTGAAGGTGCATCGCCTGATGCCGAAAGCCGAGATTGCCGGTGCGGTGAACAAAGCATTGGAGGAGGTGGGGCTTGATCTCGCCTATCGTGACCGCTATCCGCATCAGTTTTCCGGTGGCCAGCGTCAGCGTATTGGCATTGCCCGTGCCTTAGCGGTGAAGCCTGATTTTCTGGTCTGCGACGAGCCTGTATCTGCACTTGATGTGTCTATTCAGGCGCAGGTGATCAATCTGTTTATGGATTTGCGTGCCCGCTACGGGCTGACCTATCTGTTTGTTAGCCATGATCTCGGCGTTGTCCGGCATATCAGCGACCGGATTGCGATCATGTATCTCGGCCGTATCGTTGAGATTGGTTCCGCATCAGCAATTTTCAGCAAGCCTGCGCATCCCTATAGCGCGGCACTGATTAATGCCAGCCCGTCGATCAGCCGTCGTAAATGTGATTTCCAGCCGCTGACCGGTGATCTGCCATCACCGCTGGCACCGCCTTCCGGCTGTCCGTTTCATCCGCGCTGCGCCCATGCCATGCCGGTATGCCGCGAGCGCCGCCCCGAACTAAAAGATGTGACAGCCGACCAGAGTGCTGCCTGTCACTTGCATAATCCGGAGACATAATGACTACCACCATTCTTCGTCCAGAAACCGGACGCAGTACGCTGCCGTTTATTGATCAGTATCATCCGGACAGACCGCTGGAAGTAAATTTCTACCGCCCTGAAAGCTATCGCCCCGAAGATCCGGTGATTATCGTTCAGCATGGTATGCTGCGTAATGGCGATGAATATCGTGATTTCTGGATTCCGGCGGCTGAAAAACACCGTTTGCTGATTGTTGCCCCGACTTTCCCCGATGAGCAATTTCCGATGGCGGAAAGCTATAATAACGGGCTGATCCTTGATGAGAGCGCAGGGCTTGTGCGTGAAAAGCAGGATTGGCTTTATGGTGTGCCTGCGCGTGTTCTTGCAGCCCTTCAGGCCGGAGGTGTGACCACGCAGAAACAGGCGCGTTTATATGGTCATTCGGCTGGCGGGCAGTTCTCGCATCGTCTGCTTGCCACGCAGGATCACAGTATTTTCTCGGATGTGGTTGCGGCCAATCCGGGCTGGTACACACTGCCTGATCTGTCGCGTAAATTTCCGGAAGGTATGGGCGGCATTGGTCTCGATGAGACGCAGCTTGCCCGCTGGTTTGCCTATCCGATGCATATTTTTGCCGGTGATCAGGATATTGATGAGGCTGATCCCAATTTGCCGGATCAGCCGGAAGCATTCGCGCAGGGACCTTCCCGCTATAAACGCGCATATTTCGTCTATGATTTTGCGAAGAAACAAGCACAAAGCTTAGGCATGTCGTTCAACTGGAAGTTGATTGATGTGGCCGGTGTCGGCCATGACGGTGCGGCTATGTCGCGTGCAGCTGCGGCTTACTGGTTTGAGGGGCGTATTCCGCCCGCATCCGAGCTGGTCTTTGAAGAAGCAACCAATCTCTAATTTTATGCAGGAATGATCAATGAGCATGAATGACCGTCAGGACTTGTGGCAGAAGGTTGAGGACGAAAAGCAGCGCCTCATCGAAATGAGCGACCGCGTCTGGGGAATGCCGGAGGTTTGCTATACCGAAGAGCGCTCTATGGCTGAACATAAGGCCGAGTTGCTGCATCATGGGTTCCGTGTGACCGAAGGCATTGCCGGTATTCCTACCTCTGTGATCGGTGAAGCAGGTGAAGGCGGGCCGGTTATTGCTTTTATGGGCGAATATGATGCGCTGCCGGGTCTCAGTCAGGAAGCCGGAGCGTCCGAGCATAGTCCGATTGATGCGGGTGGTCATGGCCATGGCTGCGGCCATAATCTGCTGGGCGCTGGCGCATTGCTTGCGGCAGTTGCACTCAAAAACTATCTCGCTGAGCATAAAATCCCGGGGCGTGTGCGCTATTATGGCTGTCCTGCGGAAGAGGGTGGTGCGGCCAAGGCTTTCATGGTGCGTGCCGGCGCCTTTGACGATGCAGATGTTGCAATCTCGTGGCATCCTTACAGCTTCTGGGAAGTGGCTCCGGCTTTGTCGCTGGCCAATACCCGTGCGGACTTCATCTTTACCGGTCGTGCTTCCCACGCCGCTGCTGCGCCGCATCTTGGTCGCAGCGCGCTTGATGCGGTTGAGCTGATGAATGTCGGTGTCAATTATATGCGCGAGCATATGCCGTCTGATGCGCGTATTCATTATGCTTTGCTGGATACCGGCGGCATTGCGCCGAATGTGGTGCAAGCCCATGCACGCGTGCGCTATTCTATCCGTGCGATGGATTTACAGACCATGTTGTCATTGGTGAACCGCGTGAACAAGATTGCGCAGGGCGCGGCGATGATGACCGAAACCCGCGTGGAGATGAAGATCGTCAGCGCGGTTTCCAATACGCTGGGTAACAAGCCGCTGGAACAGGCACTGTATCGCACCATGCAGGAGCTGGGGGCACCGGAATTTGACGATCAGGATCGTGATTATGCCCGCAAAATCCGTGCCACCCTCTCACCGGAAGAAATCTCTTCCGTCTATAATGTGATCGGTATGCCGGAAACGGATGCACCGCTGGCAGAGTTCTTAGTGCCGTTGGATCAGCCGCATAAGCCGCAGATCGGCTCGACCGATATCGGTGATGTCAGCTGGGTGGTGCCGACTGTGCAGGTTCATGCGCCGACAGTGGCCATCGGCACGCCTTTCCATACATGGCAGGTGGTGGCGCAGGGTAAATCTCCGGCGGCACACAAAGCGATGGTGCATGTGGCAAAAGCAATGGCTGCAACCGGTCTTGCCGTGCTGAGCGATCCGGTGCTGATGGCGGATGCTAAGGTTGCATTAGCGGCACAGACTGCCCGCACACCCTATATCAGCCCGTTGAGTGAAGGTGTTGAACCGCCATTGGATATGTCCAAAGGCTGACGGTCATTTAAAGCGGTGATTAGAGCATAATTCCTTAAACCTGGATCAGCTTAAGGTAAAATTATGCTCTAATTTTACAGTGTTAGAGCGAGTTTTGTGTGTCAAGTCTGGCGCATGGCGCTCTAAATGAAAAAGGCAGCCCGAAGGCTGCCTTTTTTGCTGATGGTTTTGAGTGCCATCAATCATTCGATTTGGTGCGATACCAAATATATCCGATCCCAATGATGGCGATAAATGGTGCGAAAGCCCATAGCAGCGCATTGATGAATACTTTCAGCGTCATCAGGATCAGTGCATTCATCAGGAATATATTCTGCCCCATGACAAGATTTTTCAACTCATCCCAGACGAGTTTTGAACACGGGAACATAAGCGTGCAGATTGCAAAATAGAAAAGCGGGGCGAACTGTGCGCCGTTTTTTGCCTGCAAAGCTACCGTGACCATTAAAGCGAAGAAGCAAGCACCAATGAACCAGGCACGGATCAGATATGTGCGTTCAACACCGTTCAGAATACGCCCTAACATATTACCTCAGTCATATTTATGAATATTGATGAAAGGGGCGTATAACTTTCATGTGTCGAAAAAGTAAATAAATTAGATAATCTGATCTTACCGGAGCTATGTTCATGCCCGGTACAGTTTTGAATGTTATAGTACAACTGTAATTCACGACAGGAAATCCGGTATGTATTCAAAACCTATAATTATCGCTTTAGCACTGGCTGTTTTTCCGGTTTCTTCACATGCAACAACAGGGCCGGGTTGTCTTCGCGTTGTGAATGTTGATGCCGGTGATGCGCTGAATGTCCGTGCGAGACCCTCTGCAAAAAGCAGAGTTGTGATTTCAATCCCTGCCAATAATTATGGTGTATTGGCTCTGAAAGGGGAATGCACTCCAAAGACAATTTCGTGGGGACAGCGCTGGTGTCCGGTCAGCTATTCCTATGAAGACGGGACATTGCACGGTTTTGTTAAAGCCCGTTTTGTGCGGGATCAGGAATGCCCGTGATTTTTCGACGCTGACTGGTTTGATCTTACAAGATAGGAAAGGCAGCTATTTATTGGCTGCCTTTTTTATTGATCGCTGTTTCAGGCGCAGAAGTGTCGGGATCATCTGTCAGAGATTTTCCGTTTGAGAACATCCACAGGGTGAGTAATGCAAAAACGACAATGATGATCGCGACATCAAACGTACCCATCGCACATGCGATGCCGACTGCACCCGTCGCCCAAAGACTTGCGGCTGTTGCAGTCCCTTTGACTGAAGTGCTCAAGCGTAAAATTGCACCGCCGCCGATAAAACCCATACCGGTAATGACGCCTTCTATAATACGGGCAAGCGCCTCCGGATTGTCTGCGGTGATAGTTTCAGCTGCCTGAACAAAGCCGCAGCTGGCGACGGCGACTAACGGAAAAGTACGAAGCCCTGCGCTTCTCTCTTCTCTTTCTCTGTGCCAGCCTATGGGCAGGGCTAATATATAGGCTGCTGCGAGAGCGATAACATGTGGCCAGACATTGAAATTGTCTGCGCTGAACGTAGTTGTGATTGCTGTCTGAAACGCTTCCATCAACTTCCTCGCATCTTTGTGCTGATGAAGAGGAAAACGTGGTGATCTGCAGAATGTTCCAAAGAAGTTGAGGGTGGCGGGTCTCTTACAGTTCCGTGCGGATGCTCATTTTCTCAATATGACTTTCCCGCAGATATAAGAATAGCGGCAGCGCGAAGGATACACCTGCAGCTAAGCCAAGCAGGGCATAATAACCGTAAGGCATTTTAAGCTTCCGGCTCTGATGGATGATAAAAACAATCAGCACCAATGCGGATAGAGCGACATCTGCTGCGAAAAAACGTGAGATGTTGTTTGCAAATAAATGCTCAAAAAATAAAACTGAGTTGAACCCGTTTTCGATCAGAAACAGACAGAAAAAATATAAAGGGAATGCTGCGCCTATAATCATCAATAGAAAATAAATGTGCCGCATTCTGCCCCCCTGATTTAAATATGGATGCCTGTTAAGGCCCGAGGGAAATAAAACGCGACTTCCGGAGTAAAGCAAGAGTCGATAGCGTGAGGGGCTGCCACGGCCGGACAGAAAAAACGGTTATCAGTCTGACTGGTTTAGCTGTCACGCCCGTCACCAACATAATAAAGTGCGATGACCCCGTTTATGGCGAGTATCACAAATATACATATCCAAAACCCTGCCATAACAATCTCCTGTCAGAGGAGAATGGCAAGTCAGAGGGTGTGTTGCCCAGCTATAATTTTCTGTAGTTTTGTTCGCTATGAAAGTTTTGTTCTACAGGCAGGTAATCAGTTAAGATCCGCAAGAGTAGTGTGTGCAGTGCCAGCTCAAAGTAAAGTGTCTGGCTACTCATAAAAGGATGTTTGGGACCATTATGATTGTCAGCCGGCTCTTCGCAGGAAACGCTTCTTATCTTTTGTCTGCCAGCAGAGGTATAAGAGGGGCAGTCTGTCTGCTTTGCGCTTTTGTTGTTTTTGTTCCGGCTTCTGCCAGTTCCGAAGATATTGCAGACTGGGAAAATATATCATCAGGCACTGCATATATGTCCAGGCCTGTAACTATTGAATATCAGGTCGGATATAGCAGTATCGGTTATGACCATTTTCGCTCGGAAATTATGGTGCACTGGCACGATGGCGAGAAGCAGTCACAAACTATTTATGACGGTATTTACGACAGACCTCCCGCTAAAGTCTGGGGTGTCCGTGACCATCTTTGTGTATCGATGCAAGCCTGCACGCGGTATGAGGATAGCTGCACAACACATATCATCGCGTATAGCTATGATATGGATGCAAAATTATTCTCCGAGCTTCCGGCCGGTAGCAATTTATGTATTCAAAAAAAGAAGTGACTATACAGTTTCATATCTGAAATCAGTCAGGACTGTATGATGTGCCTGTTTTTGCGAAACAGTTAAGTAATCCGGCGGGTGTGGCGCGGTGCAATTATTTTTCCGGCATGGGCGGCGATTGCCATTTCAAAACTGTCGGCAATCCGGCGCGCCCGATCAATAAAGATGATAGCGGCTTCTTCAGGAAAAATTTCCCGTGCAGTTTGCTCAAACAAGCTGAGCCAGCGGTCAAAATGTTCGTGTTTTAAATTGAGCTTCAGATGAGGCGGCATCGGACGGCCTTCATAACCGCCGGTTTTGAGGATGACCGCCGACCAGAATTCTGAAATCTGCGCAATGTGATGATCCCAGTCATGCACTGCATCGGCGAAAATCGGGCCAATTAATGCATCTTCACGGGCACGGCCGTAAAATCTGGCAACCAATGTCTGGATTGACGTTTTGTCGACGGATGGATGAGGTTGATTAATAAGAACAGTCATAACCGGTATATGAAACGCTGCTGACTTGAAGACGCGCTTTGTCATTTGGCAGGATGGGGCGGGGTTTACCCGTGATGAGCTTTAACGCAGAGAGCATATCTGGATTTTCTTGATTGCAAAATACCCTGTCATCTCGTTTGAGTTGAATCAAGCGATGGCATCTCTGATCCTGCAAAAAGATCAATGAAACGCTTCCTCATAATGCCACGATAATAATAATTAAAGAAATGACGCCATCTGTAAAATCGAAAAACTGTTTGAGATGCTATGATGACGGAGGCTCCAAATGCTTGCCGTTATGATGGTGTCAGGTTCAGTTTGGCGGGCCGATCCAACCGGGCTAAGGCTGTCTCATCCGTAAGCCGGTTAGTCTCTTGGCGTGTTCTGTCTGGTTTTGTGATCCCCTCTGAACCACCCCTTCCAGACGGCTACCAAGGAAAATACGATATAAAACACGCAAAAACTGCGGAAAATCCAAATCGTCCAGAACGGGCCGACCCAGTTGACGATAAATGACCATTGTTTGGCTTTTAGCGGGTCAACGGTAAACATAGCGATCAGAATAACCGCAATCCCCGGTGATGCTATCCATAAAATTCGTTTCACTATTTTTCATCCGGCCAAAGGCTCTGGGCATACAGAATTCATAACAACTGCTTTAAAAGCGATCCGGCAGAGCATTTTTGCAATTAAGGCCAAAGCCGGACTCGATCCCATTTGCTATGATCTTCAGAGAGAGTAAAGCATAGACGTTTGTGGTTACGGTCGCTTGCTCCTTGCCAGAATTCAACAACCGTTGGGGCAACCGCATAAACCTGCCAGTCACGGGCAATATAATCCGGATTTGCAGCAAGGAATACTTCTGCTTTTACTAAATTCCTGTCCAGCTCAGTTGTGTCTGAAAGCTGTGTGCTTTGTCGCGAAGCAAGCGCGCTTACCCGAGAGTGCTGCGGACGCTCAAGATAGTCTGCGGCGCATTCTTCCGCCGAAAGTAAAGTCGCCAGGCCGCGCAGTCTGATTTGCCGGCCAAGTACTGGCCAATAAAACGTCAGAGCGACATTCGGCTTGGCTGCAATTTGCCTTGCTTTCGGACTTTCCGCCTTGATTGCAAAATGCCAGCCACGCGCATCAACGTTTTTCAAAATCAGAATGCGGGCATCCGGCCAGCCATTTTCGTCTGTCGTTGAAAGCGTCATTGCATGCGGCTCGCGTATTCCGGCCTTTAATGCTTCATCCAGCCACAAGGAGAAGGCCTGATGCGGAGTATCCGGAAATATTTCGAGCTTCATATCCGGTAGCGGTGCTTTAAGTGATGGAATTTGACGCAGTTTCTCTTTCAGATCTGTGTTTTCGCTCGTCACATTATGCGCCTTTCCTTAAAAGGGTCGGTGGCTAAGGATAGAATGTCCTTCAGGCGAAGATGTATAGGCTGAAGCCGTTCGTCGGATCCAGCGTGTCCGCTATCATCATTATGTGACATCAAACATCTCGAAGAGGCTCTTATTTAAGAGCTCGTATCAGGGTGCTTTAAGAAAAGCTTGTAGTCTTGGAACAATAAAATCAAGAAATAGCCGAACACGCTGAGGCATGCGTTGCGTACCGAGAAAAACAGCATGTATCTCTTCTTCATCGGGCTCGATTATATCGGCGAGTACCTCAATAAGGCGCCCCGCAGCAATATCTGCCCGAACATGATAATCCCCCATGCGTGCTAATCCGATGCCTGCCAATGTCATTCGACGGACCGTTTCGCCGTTATTGGCAAGTAATGAGCCTTTTACCACGCGGTCTGTAATCCGTCCGCTTTCCTTCAATGGCCAGACCGGAGCGGCGCGGCGGAAATTGAAGCCGATACAATTATGCTGAGCCAGATCTTCAATGCTTTCAGGAATGCCATAGCGTTCAAGGTAAGCCGGTGAGGCGACGATTTTGCGTCGAGCAACTCCGATCCGCCGTGCGCTCATGCCGGAATCCGGCAATGTTGCCACCCGAAATGCAATATCGGTGCGCTCCAGATAGAGATCGACGAGTTCATCGGACAAGGAAAGATCAACGATAATATTCGGATAGGCTTCCCAGAATGCAGGCAATAATGGTTCCAGTCCGAGTGCGCCCAGGCCGACTGAAACATTGACCCGAACAACGCCGCTTGCTGTTACAGCTCCTTGTGAAAGCTCCTGTTCAATCTGGTCGAGATCCCGCAGTAATGTCAGCCCGCGCTCATAGTAGAACCGTCCTTCATTGGTCAGCGACAGACGACGGGTCGAGCGTTCAATCAAACGAACACCCAGCCGCGTCTCCATACGGGAGATCAGTTTGCTGATGGTCGACGGGGTCATACGCAGCAGTCGTGCCGCTTCCGAAAAGCTGCCCGTTTCCACCACACGCAGAAAGACCTGCATTTCTCCGGTACGATTATCCATCATGACCTCACTTGTGATTTTGTTTCACAGATGATGTGGAATTTGAGCTGATTATCAAGTCCTGACAGACGCTTTATTTAATGCTGCAACACAAATCATTTGTGAGCGGCGCGGACAGGTCTGCCGGATCACATCGTGAGGATTATATTATGCAAGCTGTTAAAACACATGGTGCCACTATTCCCGCTCTCGGTTTCGGTGTCTTTCGTATGTCTGACGCAGAGGTGGAGCGGGTTATTCCGGCTGCCCTTGAAGCTGGTTTCCGTCATTTTGATACGGCCCAGATTTATCAGAACGAGGCGGCACTGGGTAAAGCCTTGCAAGAGGCCGGAATACGTCGTGACGATCTGTTTCTGACCACAAAGGTCTGGGTTGATAATTATGATATCAGTCGTTTTGCAGCTTCAGTTGATGAAAGCCTCGATAAACTGAAAACGGATCAGGTGGATCTGCTGCTTCTGCACTGGCCTGCTGATCAGGTGCCGGTAGCTGCACAGGTTGACATGCTCAATGCTGTGAAAGAAGCCGGAAAGACTAAATTTATCGGCGTCTCTAACTACAATATTGCGCAGATGCAGGAAGCTGTTACACGATCTGCTGCGCCAATCATCACCAATCAGGTTGAACTCCACCCTTATTTACCACAGCGTAATCTGGCTGCGACCGCGCAGGCCGGCGATGTTGCAGTAACAGCTTATTATAGTATGGCTGATGGCGCTGTGCCTCAGGATACACTTTTGAAGCAGATTGGTGCGAAATACGGTAAAAGTGCTGCACAGGTCGGCCTGCGCTGGCTGGTGCAGCAGGGATATATTGCGCTCTCTAAAACAGCGAACCCTGCGCGTGCAGCTGAAAATATTGCAATATTCGACTTTACTCTCGATGAAAGCGATATGACGGCCATTTCCGGACTGGCGCGCCCGGATGGTCGTCTGGTCAGTCCGCAAGGGCTGGCTCCGGTCTGGGATGTCTAAGGAATTATCACAATGAGCACATATACTCCGGCGGCTGTAGAAACGGCCGCAGCGTCTCCGTCTGCCCGTTGGGCGTTGCTGGCCCTTGCAATTGGTGCTTTTGGCATTGGCACAACGGAATTTTCACCGATGGGATTGTTGCCTGTTATTGCTGAGGGCGTCGATGTTTCTATTCCTGCCGCAGGGTTGCTGATTAGCGCTTACGCAATCGGCGTAATGGCAGGCGCGCCGGTTATGACACTTGCCTTCAGTCGTTTTGGCAAGCGTACGGCTCTGATCCTGCTTATGGCTATTTTCACTATTGGCAATCTGATGTCAGCCATGGCTCCCGGTTATTATACTTTGCTGTTTGCGCGACTGGTAACCAGTTTAAACCATGGTGCATTTTTCGGCCTTGGGGCAGTGGTTGCGGCCAGTGTGGTGCCGAAAGAGAAACAGGCCAGTGCTGTGGCCGCAATGTTTATGGGATTGACCATCGCTAATATTGGCGGTGTACCGACTGCGACATGGGTTGGTCAGCAAATTGGCTGGCGGATGGCTTTTGCCGGCACTTCACTGATCGGCGTTGTTGCTATTCTTGCTTTGTTATTTGCTCTTCCCAATGGAGAGCGGGGAAGTATGTCTAATGTCCGGCAGGAATTGCGGGTTCTGACACGGCCAGCTGTATTGTTTGCTATGGCGACTACGGTCATGGGGGCTGGTTCCATGTTTACTTTGTACACTTATGTTGCGCCTGCTTTGGAGACTTTGACCGGTGCATCCGGCCGGTTTGTGACCTTCGGGCTAGCCTTGATTGGCGTTGGCTTTACCATTGGTAACTGGTTGGGTGGCCGTCTTGCAGACTGGTCATTGGATGGTGCGACAAAGATTTTTCTCGTCGCATTGGCATTGATTATGTTTGTGCTGCCTTTTGCTTTTAGTACGCATATCGGAGCTGCCCTTGCTCTGCTTTTTTGGGGCGCGGCTGCATTTGCTATTGTTCCGCCTGTTCAGATGCGTGTCATGCTGGCAGCCTCAGAGGCTCCGGGCCTTGCTTCCTCAATCAATGTCGGAGCGTTCAATCTTGGCAATGCAGTGGGAGCAGCTATCGGAGCCGGGGTAATCAGCATGGGACTGGGCTATGCCTTTGTGTCTTTTGCAGGCGGATTATTGGCTGTGATTGGTCTTGGGATGATGTATCTGGGTAGTAAATTCCATAAATAAAATCCTCGGCTAAGAGGTTACCTTATGAGCCCATGCTTGGAGTGGGCTCATAAATATTTAATGCTCCTAATTTGCGAGGGGGCACAATAAATCTGCATACAAAACAGTGCTTTAGCTTTTAAAATCTCTAATTCAATATGCATTAGGACGCTAACATGATGCATATGGATTATATAATCATCCTCGGTTTATTCGGTATTTTTTAACCAATAATGGTCTCGAATATTTTGAGCATTTTTAATCACAAACTCTGCAATTTCAGGGTTTCCCCCTTCAAGAGAAACAGGATCGGCACCACAAAGGAGAGCGAATAACTGCTGATGCGCAACAGCGATATAATAATCTTGGGACGGAGCATCTTTTTCAATGCCGGCGGCTTTTAATTCATTCGCTGTTTGTGTGCAGGCGTTGTTGAGAGCTTCCTTAATTGCCAGCATCATCCTGCACTCATTATGTATTTTAATATCTGCGTATTTTTTTCTCGATAACGGTTGTGAATTATGTGAACTCAAAAACGTATCCTTACTTGAAGGGACAGAGATATACTCGATTTTCGGATGACAATTTTATGCAAAGCCCTGCCACTATGCCAGCCCTCCGGTGAAGCCGGCATTTCATTAAATCTGACCATTGCAGCCTCGCGCCCTGCATAGAGTGACATTATATTTACGCGATAAAATTGCTATAGGGCAGTTTCCATAAACAGGCTGTGTTGCTAGTGTTGTTGCAATTTGCAACAGATCACCTGCGTTTACTGCATAATGAACGTGCGATGAGCTGGTTGCTTCGCGCCTTTGCCGCATCCTTTGCAGCATTGGGTTTGAAACTGGCCGGTGAGGGCATAGCAGTAATGAATAACTTTAAAAAATCTTTGTGCGGAGTTGCGATTGTTCTGAGCGTGGTATCTCTGCCATTTTCTCAGACTTTGGCTGCGTCTGCAAACTCCGGTGATTTGACTGCCGGAGAGCAGGCTGAATTGCAGAGTTCCGCAGGTATTAGTTGTGATGCTAATAAAAATGATAATTGTTTGGCCGGTAATGTCGAAAGCGGCGATTATTACAATGTGCGTATTTACGGAAGTTGTATCACCGCACCTTATTTCGGCCGGATAAACGATAAGCAGGCTTCTTTGAGGAAAAGCGTTGCGACAACAGGTACTGAAGGCAAAACAGAGGGACTGCTGGCACCTGAGCAATTGGTTTGCATTCAGGCGGCTGCACAAGTGAATTCGACGGACATGGAATATTATGTCATAGCGCTGCCTATGGATTCCGGGCCGGAATGCAAAGGCGAGGAATTGTGCAAGAAGCCTGAACCGCTTCCTGAGAGCTATCAAAAGACGATGGCCAGCTGTCAGGCTGATAATAAAAAAGATTATGCCGGCTGCCCTCAGGGCTGGGTTTTTGCGAATGAAATGGAGGCCTATTCTAACGGGCTGCCTGTGGCGCAATAACTGACATGAGCTGACCACATATATGAGGGACGTGTCTCGCGTATTTGAGCGAGCCGCATATAATTCTTGATGCCCGAGCCTCTTCGTTCCCCCGACGAAGAGGCATTCTAAGGATCATGATGCCTGAAGAGCAACCACCCACACTTGACGAAATCGCTGAGTATGAAGCCAAATTGGCGGAATACAGTGCCCTCATTCACAATACTCGTTTAGACCGGTTTCTGGAGTGGATTGCCTCCCTGGTCTTTGCTGCCATTGTTTTAGCAGGATGGTTCCTGCTCAATTCGGTCACGCTTGGTTTTCTCATGGCTATCCCATGTACCGCACTGATCGTTTGGGGACTGTTAACGATTAACCGTAAGCGCATACGCTTGAGTCATGAATGGCTCAAAGCCAATGCGCACAAGTTTCAACAAGAGAAAGATTAAAGAAAAAGGTTATAGGGCGGTGCTATGCGTCGCGCATATTACTTACTTCAGGTCCCGAGCTGACGTGCTTTCGCCGGAGCTTAATATAACGAGGAATGTTGTTTTATTGCATTTAATTGAATGCCGGTGGGGTGAGTCTGTGCAAAAATCTGCACCCAGATGTAAACTGCACTGCTTTGCTTTTAGGAAAAACCACTAAGCTATTGAAAAGCTTGGTGGGTGCGACAGGGATCGAACCTGTGACCCGCTGATTAAGAGTCAGCTGCTCTACCGACTGAGCTACGCACCCACTTTTCTGAATAATCATTCAGTAAGTGAGCGGTTCTATAAAGTGGAGCCGCAGGCCTGTCTAGTCATGAAATTATTTTTTTGAGAAAAATGTACAATTTTCATGTCTTGTGAAGCGGTGCAGGCAAGTTGCTGATCCTGATTATGCTTTTACGCCGGACTGAGGTGTTCCGGTTCATAAACCGTAAAACAGATGCTGAAACGGCCTTGATACGCGAACAATCATTGCACATATAGTTTGCAATGCAGGCATATAGGTATATCACGCTGAATTAAGTTTCAGTCTGCATATCGGATTTTTAATAATCTTACAGCTATACAGGCTGCTGAATATTGTTGCTGCTGACTGAATTTTGTCATCAGAGTTTTGTCTTTGTGCCATAATTAGGCGCAAAAACTGACATAGCGTCTGTTATGGTTCTGGTTAATCCGCCTTTCGGGCAGTATTAATCATTTACAGGAATGATGGCGAAGCAGCGCAGAAATTTTCATGCTTTGCATGATCTGAGGGTTCAATGGACGGTTTTATCGGCGATCTCGGGCAGTTTATTTCGGCCAATCAGGCTTGGGCCGGACCGATTGTCGGATTGATAGCATTCGGTGAGTCTCTGGCTGTGATCGGTATGTTGATTCCGGCAACGCCAATCATGCTGGCAATTGGCGGTCTGGTCGGGGCAGGTATTATTGATCCTGTTCCCGTAATGATCGGCGCTGTTATTGGTGCCGTTATCGGCGATGTTATTTCCTACTTGCTTGGCTGGTGGCTCGGACGCCGTGTTATTCACCAATGGCCGTTGAACAAATACCGCTCCCATATTGCGCAGGCGCGTTTGCTATTCCGAAAATATGGTTTTGCCGCTGTGTTTTTTGGCCGTTTCTTCGGACCCGTTCGTTGTACCGTGCCGCTGGTTGCGGGCATGATGTCCATGGATCAGAAGCGGTTTCAGACTGCTAATATTACCTCTGCGCTGGTTTGGGCGCCGGTCATGATCCTGCCGGGCTGGCTGGCCGGCAAAGGTGCGGGTATCTTTGCGCGCCTTGATGGCAGTGACTGGGTGTGGATGGCTGTTGCTCTTACAGTACTTGCGACTGTTGTCAGTATTGTTGGTGTCCGTTTTATGCGTGCGCGTCCGAAACACGAGCGCAGACGCGGTGCCGCGAAGAATAAAATCTCTGCAACACCGGCTGAATAATAGTTGCTGTCATAAATATTGGGGGCCGCGCCTGATATACACAGACACGTAAATTTGTTGCCGTATTGCCAGAGGTTTGGCAAAATAATCACCGGACGAACTTGATTAGATTTGCATTTGTATTCATTATAAATGCAAATTATCAGCCCAACAGACAGCCGTTCATCGTGCAATGGTCTGATTTTTAAAAAGCTTTACGCTGAATATGAAATGTTTAACCGCGCAAATTGCGCCTAAAATGGGTCTTTAAAAACTCCGATGCCGGAAGATACTTCTGACGATTCGTCTATTCCGGATTGTTGCCGCTCCGAACCGGTAACAATCCGAAACACAGTTTTCCTGCACGCCGCTGGCAGACAAAACAGGTCTTTGACATATCAGACCTCTGTTACACCGGTTGTGCATGTTTCCCGTCCTGTACAATTTCTGCGTGATAAGACTGCCGGTGCTGCAGCTGTCATCGCCCGCCTGTTTTCTGCAAAGGAGACCGGCCCGCGGGATAAAATCCTTCTGTTTTTCTCGGTGATGTATCAAACCTTATTTCATGCGCCTGAAGCGGCTGTGAAAAAAGGATCTCTGATCCTGCGCGATCAGCAGGAAATTACACTGCCAATAAGCATGTCCGGTTATCTGATTTCAAAACCGGTAGCGGAACGGAACTGACACGGTTTTTTGTAGCCGCATTCAGTGTCGAACCAGTGCTTGCGCGTTTGGCTGACCAAAAACAGGCTTGCAACCGCATCCCGCAACAGAAATTCTAGGAAACGACAACCCATGGAATGGATTGCCGATCCCAATGCCTGGATAGGCTTGGTTACTCTGATTGTTCTTGAGATTGTTCTTGGTATCGACAATCTCGTATTTATTTCTATTCTTGCCGGTAAATTGCCACCGAGCCAGCGTAATAAAGCGCGGCTACTCGGCCTTGCGCTTGCGCTTTTGATGCGCCTTGGTTTGCTGGCCTCGATCTCGTGGATCGTAACGCTTACACAGCCGCTCTTTACCATTTTCTCATTTGGTTTCTCCGGCCGCGATATCATCATGATCGTTGGTGGTGTGTTCCTGCTTGCCAAAGGTACGATGGAGCTCCATGAGCGTCTTGAAGGTGAAAATGCCGTCAAGGAAGGTAATCCGGTTCATGCGGTGTTCTGGCAGGTCATTGCCCAGATCGTTGTTCTTGATGCCGTGTTCTCGCTCGATAGCGTGATTACCGCTGTGGGCATGGTGCAGCATCTGCCGGTGATGATGATTGCTGTTGTCGTTGCTATGGCAGTGATGATGGTTGCTTCCAAGCCGCTGATGACATTCGTCAACAAACATCCGACCGTGGTTATCCTGTGTCTTGGCTTCCTGATGATGATCGGTTTCAGTCTGGTGATTGAAGGCTTCGGTTATCACGTGCCTAAGGGCTATCTCTATGCGGCAATCGGCTTCTCGATCCTGATCGAAGCTGCCAATCAGGTCGGCCGTCACAACCGTGAAAAACGTGTGACGACCAATGACCTGCGTGAACGTACCGCCGGTGCCGTTCTGCGCCTTCTTGGTGGTGGTCGCGGCTGTGACAATGCTCTGTCGGAAACTGTTGACGTGATTGCGGAACATACTGCTGCGGCAGATGTGTTCCGTCCGGAAGAGAAGGAAATGATCCGCGGTGTGCTGGATCTGGCTGATCGTCCGGTTCGTTCCATCATGACACCGCGTAATGAGGTGGAGTGGCTGGATCTGGATGCGAGTGAAGAAGAGCTTCGTAATGAATTGCGCCAGTTTGCTCATTCGCGTGTTATTCTTGCCCGTGGACAGGTCGATGAATTTGTCGGCGTGGCGCTGACAAAAGACTTGCTGCTTTATCTGGCGGATTCTGCGCCGATTGACTGGCAGAGCGCCATGAAACAGCCGCTGGTTGTTCATGAACACAGCAATGTGCTGCGGGTTATGGAGCAGTTGCGCGGTTCTCCGGTGCAGATGGCGGTTATCGTCGACGAACATGGTTCTTTCGAAGGTGTTGCAACGCCGACGGATATTCTTGAGGCCATTGCCGGAGAGTTTCCGGATGAGGATGGCGATGCTCCGAGCGTCGAGACCGTTGAAGACGGTGTCTGGATTGTCGATGGCTTTACAGATATCCGCCGCCTGAGCGGTATTCTGGATCGTGATCTTGTGGATGAGGATGACCGCTATACGACACTGGCCGGTTTTGTTCTCTGGCATCTCGGCCATATTCCGACAGGTGGCGAAAAATTCACTGCCGAAGGTTTTGAGTTCGAGGTTCTGACCATGGAGCGTCGTAATATCGCCAAAGTCAAAATCACAGCTTTGCCTGCTTATGATCTTTAAGCTGGCTGACTGATAAGAGAGAAACGCCGCATCATCTTGATGCGGCGTTTTTAGGGGTCGGTTCCGGCTGGGGGCGGAATACTACGTTAAGGGGTTGAGAGACCAGATGGTGCTTACCCAAGCCGATTGATTCGTTCAGCCATGGTTTTGAGGGCGCTTTGGACGACGATCTGACCTTGGGGAGGAACGTCAGAAGAGCGGAACATCTCGACCAGATGCTGCAAATCCACTGCCCATTGCCGTCTGAGGTTATCGAGTTTGCTGGCGTGACTGGCGAAATCACCGGAATCCACGGCAGCCTGAAAGGCTCGTTCGAGGTCGGCCGCACTGCCCATCAGCGTAGCCAGGCTGCGCTTGAGTTTTTCGGGAAGTTCAGGCAGTTCGCGGTAGGGATGGGTGCCGGCTTCGATCATTCGCTGATTTTTCGCGGACTGGACTTGTCACGGTTTGATTCCGCCTCCTTAAATAGACTATTTGTCATTAAGGAGAAGAATTATGGCAGTTTCAC
>NZ_JAAPBB010000711.1:0-278 GCF_019730395.1 Ochrobactrum sp. SFR4
GTGCGGGGCAATGCCAACCCTGCACCACGTTTCTCAGGCAGCCAGTCAGACGGTGCGGCACGAAAAGCGCAGGCCGATGCCGAATTGCGCGAAATGGATCTCGCAGAGCGCCGCAAAATTCTGACCAAAACTGCCGAAGTGGATCAGGCCGGGCGTGATGCCATTGCCTTGATGCAAAGTGCTTTTGAACGGGCGATCGAAACTGAAGCAGCAAGTGCTTCTGTAAAGTTCGGGTTTGATGAGCGTACCATGCGCATCGTCTTCAAAACTTTCATGCG
>NZ_JAAPBB010000712.1:0-277 GCF_019730395.1 Ochrobactrum sp. SFR4
TGTTGTGCGCTTGTAATTGATACCAAGGCCAATTGCTGTTTCACGCCCCAAAGACAGAATGTCAAAACGATGACCAATGCGCCATGCGATCACAGAGACCACAGCGACAATCGCGGTCGACAAACCCAGCAACTGGCTGTCTATCGTATTAAAAGATGCAAATAGCCTGTCTTGCAGCACCACAAAATCATTCGGATCGATAATGCGCTGCATAAAACCGGTGCCGGAACGGAAAAACACACCGAAGATAATCCCCACCAGCATCAAAAGATGCAGC
>NZ_JAAPBB010000713.1:0-277 GCF_019730395.1 Ochrobactrum sp. SFR4
GTTCCTGGTCGTAAGACCGATGTCAGCGATGCGGCATGGCTGCGCCAACTGCACTCCTATGGTCTGCTTCGAGGAAGCTTTCGGCCGAATGCACAAATTGCCACTCTGCGTGCATATTTGCGGCAACGAGAACGACTGGTCGAATACGCTGCCGCTCATATCCAGCATATGCAAAAGGCGTTGATGGAGATGAATCTTCAGCTTCACCATGTCGTGTCAGACATCACCGGCGTCACAGGCATGAGGATCAACCGGGCAATCGTTGCCGGCGAACGAG
>NZ_JAAPBB010000714.1:0-277 GCF_019730395.1 Ochrobactrum sp. SFR4
GTTCTTTTGCGAATGAATCATCACAGAGACTTGGCGGCATATGCAATGTATTGCGCGCCCATTGTCCTTTTACGTCTTGCCCTTCCACAAGGTTGGCCAGACCTGCGACAACTTCAGTTTTCACATCGTAAAGACCGACGGGATAAAGCAGAACTTTAGCAATGATGCGCTTTTTCTGGTCGCGAATATCCTTCTTGGTCGGAGTACCCAGCCACGGCAAACCTTGGGGTTCACGACCGTCAAGCGCATAGACATTGGGGCGCGCGGCACAAAATCG
>NZ_JAAPBB010000715.1:0-277 GCF_019730395.1 Ochrobactrum sp. SFR4
TTTCATCACAGGAAACATATCACATTCCTGAATGGCTGATGAAAAACCTGTCGCGACAGCGATGCAATGTCACGGCCTCGAAGAGGCCGAGCCGGAGCCTGAACGCGCCTCAAAATAGCGCTGTAGAGAAGGCGAAGGCTTCTTAGAAAATAAGCGGACGGCCTTTGGCCGGCTTCATTCGTTCTTCCGCCTGCCGGCACGTCCCCGATCGGTCAAGGGACGGGCGCAAGCGTTGGCTCTGCGACAAAACCGGCTTTCACGCTGCGCGCGAACCTTC
>NZ_JAAPBB010000073.1:0-699 GCF_019730395.1 Ochrobactrum sp. SFR4
TGCTCCCAGACGACTAGAGCCAGGATCAGCACGCCGCCGGCGACATGCGCCAGAATCAGCGGGTTGAACGAAACCGGCAAGCCATCTGCGGCGGCGTTCCAGGCCTGAGCAATTCAGAACAGTCCGGCGATCACAATCAGGGAAGAGATCAGGATCACGCCCCAGGTGCCAAGGACGCCGAAGCCGCGAAATGGCTTTTGCAGCGGCGACCCCTCAGACGCGGCCATGCCGATAGGGTGAGCGATGCGCGCAAGCACAAGGACTGCGCCAAGTGCGTGAATTCCCCAGGGATCCAGGCCGGCCATTTCGTTGAATGCGATCAGGATCAGCCCCAACGGCACGTATTCCGCGAAGTTGGCATGGCTCCGGATGCGCAGGATCAGCGAGAATTGCCCGTCATCTCCCATTGCGACTTTGTGGTGCGCACGAGCCTTGACCACCCAGAACGACAGGCCTGTGAAAACCAGACCAAGCAGAGCGGCATAGAACGCCGTCACCTGTGGGAAGACCATTAGAATACCTTTGCTGAACATGAATGATTTGTTGTTTGACCGACGATGGCCCGCCAGGCGGGCCATCGGAAATGCTTACTCGGCCTTAATCAGGCGATTGCCGCCACCCGCCGATTGGAAGCGAAAGCCATGATGATGAACACGGCCGATCCGACCACCCCGCCCGGCACAAGGGCAAAGAGAGCCG
>NZ_JAAPBB010000716.1:0-277 GCF_019730395.1 Ochrobactrum sp. SFR4
CACCGGCACCAGTGGTATCAATAACCGGCACATTCTCGGCTTTGGCGTGAAGATTATGCTCTTTTGAACGCAGCCATGCGCCTTCCGCGCCGCCTTTCAGCACTACAAGGGGAAAGGTTTCTGCGAGCTTATTCAGCGCATCTTGCGGGTCTTCAAAGCCGGTAATCGCTAGTGCTTCTTCATTATTCGGCAGGAAAATATCCACGCCTGCGCAAGCCTTGAGCAAGGCCGGATCATAGATCAGGGTTTCATCCCAGCTCGGATCAAGCGAGACTGT
>NZ_JAAPBB010000717.1:0-277 GCF_019730395.1 Ochrobactrum sp. SFR4
TTTCTTTTTTCTCATTCTTGCTGTTCATCTAAGAGTGTGGACAGCGATATTGCTTGTATCGGCAATGCTGGTGTTCTGGCTGGTTGAGCGTGCCGGCTATCGCTTTCCAAGTGTTATGCGGGCAATCAGAAGCACATTTGCCGGAACCCATCGTCCCGCTTTCTATCAGCGCAATTACCGCGAAGCAGTTGATTACGGCTATGAGTTCCGAAAGATGTCCTCCTCTGCCCCTGTTAGGTCTCCGAAAGAACGTACTGGATTGAATGAGAATGTGAAA
>NZ_JAAPBB010000718.1:0-277 GCF_019730395.1 Ochrobactrum sp. SFR4
GGGCACCATGAAAAAAGCGCTTACGATCCTTGCTACAGCAGCAAGTATCACAATGGCGGGCAGCGCCTTTGCACAAGAGCCGCTCAAAGTCGGATTTATCTATATCGGACCTCCGGGAGATTTCGGCTGGACCTACCAGCACGATGAAGCCCGTAAAGCGATGGAAAAAGAGTTCGGCGATAAAATCGTCACCACTTATCTTGAAAGCGTGCCGGAAGGTGCCGATGCCGAGCGTTCGATCGAGCGTCTTGCCCGCGCCGGTAACAAGCTGATTTTC
>NZ_JAAPBB010000719.1:0-277 GCF_019730395.1 Ochrobactrum sp. SFR4
TTGTTCATCTCTTGGGTAGCGTGGCGCTTTATCGGCACAAACCAGTTCTACCAGCAGATTGACCTCTGCCTGCGGTTGATATGGTACCTCAAACAAACCCGCACCGCGAATTTCAATTGCACCGGCAATAACCGAAGGTGTCGATGCGATCAGCTTTTTATTGGTAATGTTGAGAATGGTCTGATCATCAGAAATCAGCGTACCGACACGCCCTGTCTGTTGCGCCCGCTCAATGAGTGTCAAAGCCAGCGATGATTTACCGGAACCTGAACTGCCG
>NZ_JAAPBB010000720.1:0-277 GCF_019730395.1 Ochrobactrum sp. SFR4
ACCTTTTTATCGCAAACGCTTTATTGAAGCGGATGTTCATCCTGAAGAGCTGAAAACACTGGCGGATATTGCCAGGTTCCCTTTCACCTATAAACAGGATCTGCGCGATACCTATCCGTTCGGTATGTTTGCCGTGCCGCAGAATAAGGTTGTGCGTATTCACGGTTCCTCCGGTACTACCGGTAAACCGACCGTTGTCGGCTATTCCCAGTCCGATATTGATAACTGGGCCAATCTGATCGCGCGCTCGATCCGTGCTGCGGGCGGCCGCTCCGGT
>NZ_JAAPBB010000074.1:0-698 GCF_019730395.1 Ochrobactrum sp. SFR4
TGATTGTCACTGAGAACTGACCCAGTGGGGGTGCGGACAAAAACTTGGACTGGTTTTACGTCACAATGCCAAGACTGTTTCGATATTCGATTGGGCTTCGAGCGCCAAGCGCTATCTTGATCCGTTTCTCGTTGTACCACCGAATGTAGCCATCAACTTCATTGATAAACTGCTCGAGTGTGGTGTTCTTCCAATCGCTGGGATAAAAGAACTCTGTTTTCAGCCTTCCGAAGAAGCCTTCGCACGCAGCGTTATCTGGGGAGCACGCCTTGCGGGACATTGAACGCACCAGCTTCGCATGACTAATCCTCGATAGCCAACCCGGCCAGCGATAGTGTGCACCACGATCAGAATGCAATATTGGCCGCTCATCTCTACCTGTGAGAGTTTCTATGGCGGTATCGAGCATCATATTGACCAATTCCGCATCGGGTTTCGTTCCGATAGACCAGCTGATAACCAAACCATCGAAACAGTCGATGATGGGTGAGAGATACACTTTGCCAGCCGGGATATGGAATTCAGTGATATCGGTCAGCCATTTCTCGTTTGGGGCTGAGGCCTGGAAGTCGCGATTAATAAGGTTCTCGGGTGCCGGACTGATTTCTCCAAGATAAGAGCGGTATCGACGCCGCTTTGGCGTGGCAACGATCAAGTTCTCCTGCTTCATCAAGCGCTGCACAACCTTCTCTGAGATT
>NZ_JAAPBB010000721.1:0-277 GCF_019730395.1 Ochrobactrum sp. SFR4
GTTCTGAGCAGAAATGACCTGTGCAGTTTTTTGCGCATTCGTATCACCAAAGGCAGAGCGAAGACGATCTTGTGCTGCATTACGCAGATCACTGCTGGTGTTGATCAAAGCAGTTTTGGAAGAAGCATGCACTTCACCTGACAGCATATCGAATGCTGCGCGGGCATTTGCATCACTATCCTGTCCGGCAATAGCATCATAAACGGCATTACCGATGCCAAGTCCTTCAGCAGCACTGGCGACGGCCTGCTGGTTTCCGGTCTGTGCAACAGAGGCG
>NZ_JAAPBB010000722.1:0-277 GCF_019730395.1 Ochrobactrum sp. SFR4
AGATGCCATTATGGCACTGATCACCCGCTCCGCAAACGACGCTGCTGCAGCTCTTGGTGAATATCTCGGTGGTTCTGAACCTCGTTTCGCTCAGATGATGACCGCAAAAGCGCGCCGCCTCGGCATGCGCTCGACCACATTCCGCAATGCTTCGGGTCTGCCTAACCCGAACCAGCAAACCACTGCGCGGGATATGGCGATTCTCGGTATCGCTCTGCGTCAGCATTATCCGCAGTATTACGGCTATTTCGGCCGCTCCAGCTTCCAGTTCCGCGGT
>NZ_JAAPBB010000723.1:0-277 GCF_019730395.1 Ochrobactrum sp. SFR4
CTGAAAGCGCACAATCAGGTTTTCTCCGGAGTGTATTGCCGCTGCGGCTTTAACCGGCTGCCCCTGATCATTCATCACAATCGCAAACCCACGTTTGAGAACACTGGTATGAGACAGGGTCTCCATCAGGCGCGATAATTCCTGACTGCGCGTACGATATTTCTCAAGCCTGTGGCGCATTGCCTGATCACTGCGCCTTTGCAAGGTGGCAAGATTGAGTGCCGTCTGGTTTGTGCGGCGCAAAATCATATCGCCATTCAGACGTGCTGCAATCTGT
>NZ_JAAPBB010000724.1:0-277 GCF_019730395.1 Ochrobactrum sp. SFR4
CCGTTTTTTCTGATGCTGGCATGGCGTGATGAGCGTGGTATCTGATGAAAGTGATGATGCGCGCCCCCACAGCCTTGTTTGCATTGGCCGGATTGTTGTTGTTGACTATCTTGATCAGTTTGCAATTGGGGTCTTATCCGCTGCGGCTTTATGATCTTTATGCTGTGCTATCACAGCAAGGCACCCCGCAACAGGAATTGGTGCTGTTCTCAATCCGGTTGCCGAGATTGTTGCTGGCCATTTTGACCGGCTGCGGGCTTGCTATCTCTGGAGCAAT
>NZ_JAAPBB010000725.1:0-277 GCF_019730395.1 Ochrobactrum sp. SFR4
TGAACCCATCAGGCCGGTGCCTGCTATGCCAATGGTTGTCACTTTGCGAGTTGCAACTGTGCTGTCAGCACTCTGTTTTCCGGCATCGCGCTCAGCAAAAAACACATAACGCAAAGCACGGGCTTCATCACTTTCGCGCAAGTGCAGAAAGGTTGCCCGTTCCTCCGCCAAAGCTTGTTGTGCTGGCAATGTTGCAGAGAGCGAAACCAGACGCAGTGCTTCTGATGGTGCAACACGACCACGTGCTTTGCTCAGAATTTTTGCTGCGGTTTGCTCG
>NZ_JAAPBB010000726.1:0-277 GCF_019730395.1 Ochrobactrum sp. SFR4
CAGGGCACTTTCATCAACCTCAGGCTGATCACCTGTTGTGATATTGGACTGCTTTGATTGTGTCCCTATAGTTCGAGAGTTGGCAACCGGCAAATTTCGGTCCGCCGAAGTCGCCTCTTCAACGCCCAGTCCTGTTTTTACATCGTCAGAGAATAAGTAGAATCCTGCAGCGGCTGTTGAGGCCAGTAGAGCTGCTATGAATAGTTTTTTCATAGGCACTCCGGATGTTTTTGACCAGCATAAGAAAGGGCCAGCAAATGCAGTGTCGATGAATAGT
>NZ_JAAPBB010000727.1:0-276 GCF_019730395.1 Ochrobactrum sp. SFR4
GTAACCAACATTCATTCCGAGAGACAATTGCTTCGCCGGTATGCGGTGCTTTGGCGGCAGGTTATTTAACTGAGCCTTTAGTCCATTACCTGAAGGCAATTCATTTCCCTCTGCCACCAGATGATGGCAGCAATGTCACTATGCATGCTGGGGCATTCTTGGTGGGTGTTTGTGCAATGTGGAACAGCGATGCACTCTTTGACTTTATCAGTCGACGAATATCCATCAAATAACAATATGAGCTTAGGCGAGCATAATCGCCTAAGCTCATAAGAT
>NZ_JAAPBB010000728.1:0-276 GCF_019730395.1 Ochrobactrum sp. SFR4
CAATAATGGATTTGATGTCATGAGTGATAAAGGCGCATGGCACAGTCGAGTGGTTCTAAATGCAACAGGAACATGGCGTAAACCATACATACCTTCCTATCCAAATTCTGCATCCTATCAGGGGCGGCAGCTACATTCGGCTAACTATAAGTCACCAGAAGGGTTCATCAACCAACGTGTTGCAATAATTGGTGGAGGGAATTCGGGCGCTCAAATTTTAGCTGAACTATCAAAAGTTGCTGAAACCTTCTGGGTAACTACAGAAGCCCCGTTATT
>NZ_JAAPBB010000729.1:0-276 GCF_019730395.1 Ochrobactrum sp. SFR4
GGTGAAAAAGCGCCGCTCGAAAGGCTCGATAAAATGGATCAGCCGTCTGGCACGCTCGGTCGGATAACCGCAAGCCGCCGGTGTGGGATGCAGCAGGCAGGCAAGCTGCAAGGCTGTCAGGGACGGATCGGCAACGGTGCCGTGAATGCGTGTTGAAAGATGCCAGAGCGCGGCAGTGCTGATCAGGGAAGGGCGCTGTGGCACGTCCAGCACATCGCAAACCGGTTGCAGATGGGCGGCAATATCCTCAATCACCAGCCGGTGTTCATAGAGATC
>NZ_JAAPBB010000730.1:0-276 GCF_019730395.1 Ochrobactrum sp. SFR4
GGTTCACATAGCGACGGCCGGTCGGGCTGTCGCGATAAGCGACAATGCCCGCCTCGACGAGCGCGCGGATTGCGCGTGAAACGGTCTTTTCGCTGACGCCGAGATCATAGGCAAGACGCGCATTGGAGATCGCCACAACGGGGCGATTTTCATGCGTCCAGTCCTTGGCCGGCGAGATCGCCAGCAAGGTATCGAGTATCTGATAGGTGTAGCCTTTTATCCCTAGGCGACCGGCGCATTTTTTCAATGCGCTCGCCACTTGGGCTTTAGTCACTG
>NZ_JAAPBB010000075.1:0-552 GCF_019730395.1 Ochrobactrum sp. SFR4
CCCAGATATCCTTCAACAGAGCAATGGATACAAAAAATGTTGTAGATTTACACAATGGAATACTACCCTGCTATTAAAAACAATGACTTCATAAAATTCTTAGGGAAATGCATGGAAGTAGAAAATATCATCCAGAATGAGGTAACCCAGAGACAAAAGAACACACATGGTATGCACTCATTGATAAGTGGATATTAGCCAAAAAGTTCGAATTACTCAAGATGCAATCCACAGATCAAAGGAAACTCAAGAAGAAGGATGACCAAAGTGTGGATGCTTCACTCCTTAAAAGGGGTAACAAAAATATTCATAGGAGGGGAGATGAAGACTAAGTTTGAAGCAGAAACTGAAGGAATGGCCATTCAGAGCCTGACCCACATGTAGCCCATATATATACAGCCACCAAAGATAAGATTGATGAAGCTAGAAAATGCATGCTGAAAGGGACCGGATATAGACCTCTCCTGAGAGACACATCCAGAGCACGTCCAATACAGAGGTCAATGCTAGCAGCAAACCACTGAACTGAGAACAGGACCCCCTTGGGGGGGA
>NZ_JAAPBB010000731.1:0-276 GCF_019730395.1 Ochrobactrum sp. SFR4
CCAGATCATTGAGGAATGCAGCAGGCCTGCAAATCCGGCCAGCGCACCGGCCACACAATAGACAACGAAAATGGTTTTGGCCGTGCTGAAGCCAACACGTTTTGCAGCTTCCGGCGAACCGCCGTAGGCGTAGATCGAACGGCCGGTCATAGTATATTTCAACATCAGATGGATGAGCAGCGCAATGCCCAGATAAACCAGCACCATCGCAGTGAGACCGAAATTGGTTCCGGTTGCTGATGTCATAGAGACAATATCAGTCTTGCCGAATTCGAT
>NZ_JAAPBB010000732.1:0-276 GCF_019730395.1 Ochrobactrum sp. SFR4
CTGGTGATGCATCCGGTAAGAAAACATGGTCAAGGGTATGGGCACCGACCTCATGGCCATGAGCAGCCCAGTCCAGCAGCTGCTCTTTGTTCATGCATTTGATTTCGGCCGAGCCTTTCGGCAGATCCCACGCATTGCAGCCGCCGATCTGGTTGGCCACAAAATAATTGGTAGCGGTAAAGCCTAATCTGTCGAGTACGGGCATGGCATATTGGTAGACATTGAGATAGCCGTCATCAAAAGTAATGACAGCAACTTTGCCTTGTTTTTTGCCTT
>NZ_JAAPBB010000733.1:0-276 GCF_019730395.1 Ochrobactrum sp. SFR4
CTTTCCACATAGGAAACAATCCATGCTGCCGGTACACAAATACTGGCATAAAGCAGCCCTGCGAGCAGAAGCGCAGGCATATAGCGGAATGTATTCGACCCGATCTCATAAGCATTGCTAACCAGTTCAGGCAGAGCAATCGTGAAACAAAGCGAGGTTCCCTGAAAAATCAGGATAGCAAAGGCCAAGAGTGCCGGAAGTGCGACACGCAAAGCTTGCGGCAACAAGACAAAGCGCAGTTCATCCAAGGCACTGAACCCCATTGCCTCTGCAGCT
>NZ_JAAPBB010000734.1:0-276 GCF_019730395.1 Ochrobactrum sp. SFR4
TCTGTGTCGAAACCCGTCGCCATTTTCCATTTTTTATCTGTATCAGAAAACGCCATTCACTCCTCCTGATAACGATGATGACCGGATTTCTATGAACCCGCTTCAGCAAACGCAGATGTACTGTTCTTCACGACGCCTGACTCATCGTCCTCGCGGGAGGCGGCACATTTGCCAATCCTTTGAGGATTTTAAGGGCGGTCTCCTTTTGCTCGTCGAGTGCGATGACGCCTGACTCGACAACAATAATACGGTCAACCAGATCAAGGGCGCGCATCC
>NZ_JAAPBB010000735.1:0-276 GCF_019730395.1 Ochrobactrum sp. SFR4
TGCCGCAGAAGCATGGTCGTTAAATTCCAAATTGCCATTATCGTTATTGGTAATCCGTGCATCTTTAGCCGTGCTGTGTTGATTAAATGTCAGTTCAGCATCTGCATTATTCGTAATGAATGCGTTAGCAGCCGTTGAATGGTCATTAAAATGAGTTGCGCCACCGGTATTGTTGATGATATTTGCTGCGTCTGCAGTACTTTGATCGTTAAAATATATTGTGTCATCAATGTTATTGGTAATCTCTGCATCACCGGCAGATTGAGTGCCTTGATA
>NZ_JAAPBB010000076.1:0-684 GCF_019730395.1 Ochrobactrum sp. SFR4
TAATGTGAAAAACCCTCGCCCCTCTCATGTCCGCGATCCATCGACTGTTCTTGGCGCAATGAAATTTCATGGCCGCGCTGAGCTGCTTGAACTCTCGTTGTGAGTTGATTGGCCTTCGAAGATCCCTCAATGAACGCATTCAGCCGCTGTTCGGAAACGTCCGGCATGGCGCGGGTCAATCGATCGCGATCAAGATCGCCTGAATTCCCAACACCAAAGCGCTCTTTGACGCCATCGACAAGGCTGCGAAGCTCACCAAAGGCTTGCTTGTCATCAGCCGTCGCGATCAGCCCGCTTAGCTTTTCGACAGGGCATTGCTCGATCCGGCCGACCAGCTCACGCGCAGCCGGCGACAGGTCTGCCAAAGGCTCACGCATGAGATTCCGGAACCGCTGCTCATGGCGGGTTAAATCGTTACGCAGATTGGTGCGCCTTTGTCCGTAATCGTGAAGGGCAGAAAGCGCGTGATCGAGCGATGTGAGGGCTTTATCTCTGGCCGCATCATTGTGCCCCAACAGAGACCAGTTTCCAAGCAACTCGCCATATGCAAGCGGCTTTGCTCGGATCTCTGGAACAAGCCGGGAAGTTGGCACATGGTGCTTATCGACCTGCTCTTTGATCATGTGCATCGTCGTGTCCGGATTCCGCCATACGGCTGAGACGGCATTGCGCAAATACTGCCCA
>NZ_JAAPBB010000736.1:0-276 GCF_019730395.1 Ochrobactrum sp. SFR4
CTACTTGAAAGCCGTCGCGCTACTGAACGCCGCGCAGAACTAAAAGCTTTATGTGCCGATTTTGGCGTTAATTATCTGACACGTGCTCGTAATGAACACGCCAAAGCTGGCAATCTGAATAATGGTCTTGCCTATTCAGAAGGCCAACTAATTGCTGTTTTTGATGCAGATCATGCGCCTGCTCGTAATTTCCTGACCGAAACCGTTGGTTATTTCACTGAAAACAACAAACTATTTCTCGTGCAGACCCCTCATTTTTTCATCAATCCTGATCCG
>NZ_JAAPBB010000737.1:0-275 GCF_019730395.1 Ochrobactrum sp. SFR4
TATGCACCATCCGATGATCTGCTCTGGAGTGCTGCACTTTTTGATACGCGCCAGACCAATCGTTTGACTGATGATACAATTAATGGCTGGCCATATCAGGTTCAAACGGGTGAAGTTCGTTCGCGTGGTTTTGAAACGGAGTTGAAAGCTGATCTGTCTAATGGATGGGGCGTGACAGCGGGCTATTCTTATGTGGATACCAAGATCACAAGCAGTGAAATCCTTGAGGAGTTGAATCAGCAGCTCATCTATTCCCCGCGCCATCAAGCCAGCTT
>NZ_JAAPBB010000738.1:0-275 GCF_019730395.1 Ochrobactrum sp. SFR4
CCAATGCCTTCAAAAAAATCAGGTTCAGGAAAGGCAATTGCTTCAGTTGCCGAGAACGACACCCCCCAAGATACCGGCGTTATTCCAGTCAAAAAAACTGGAACATTCGTCGGTGGCGTTATGCACTTCTAAAGGAGTTTTAAAATGCTAAGTGCAAAAAATAAAATCACACGTTTTGTAAATGCAAAACGGTTCTTTGCCGCGCCAGCAGCAATTTCTGCAATGCTGCTACTTACCGAAAATGCCTACGCTCAATCGAATGCCTTTGCGCCACT
>NZ_JAAPBB010000739.1:0-275 GCF_019730395.1 Ochrobactrum sp. SFR4
TGCGTCTCGTCAGGGGCGCATATTTAGTCTTCTATTGCGAATGATACCGGTGAAGTGATTTCACCGGTTTTGTCACATAACATTTTTGCTTTGTGTTTATCCTCATACATATGTGTGAGGACACAATACCTCTTAACGCTTTTTTTAGCGCATTATCCGAGGCAAAACTGCTCTGCATTTTTGGCTCGCAAATGCTTTAAGGTTCACGCTGATGTCTGCTTCTTCTCCCCCCCCCCCCCCCCCCCCCCCCCCCCCCCCCCCCCCCCCCCCCCCCC
>NZ_JAAPBB010000740.1:0-275 GCF_019730395.1 Ochrobactrum sp. SFR4
TTCTGCCCCATTGGAAGGGTTGACACGGGCACTGCCTGCGGTTGACATGCGGGCGCTTGAAAATCTGGCGCGTGATGAAACGATCATGCAGCTTGCGGATACCTCCAAGCGCGTGGAAATTTTGTGGGATGCCTGTGCGCTTCCCGATTACAGAAGGATTGCACCGGCACAACATGCCGATATTATTGCCGCAATCTATAAGGATATCATTCGCAAAGGTTTTGTGGATGAAGACTATATGAGCGAGCAGGTGCGCCGGTCCGACAGGACTGACG
>NZ_JAAPBB010000741.1:0-275 GCF_019730395.1 Ochrobactrum sp. SFR4
CCAGTCTGGTGCTTGGTACCATTTTTGGTTTTCTGGATGTCAGCAGTTTTATAGCTGATCAAGGCTTGAGCAATATTACCGGCTACGGCATTGGTGCTGCAGCAGTAACTATTCTTGGTATTGCGGGATTGATACGCCTGCCATGGGTCATAGCAGGTGCTATTTTCAATGGCTTACTCGTTGCGGCTTTTGCTTATTTTGCATCCAACGGTATTCTGACAGGTGAGTTTACAGGGCAAACAGTGGTTGCCACGCCACTCTTGATGATCATTCTG
>NZ_JAAPBB010000742.1:0-275 GCF_019730395.1 Ochrobactrum sp. SFR4
CGGCGAGGAACGCAGATGATGCGGCTCAAAGGGCGGCAAATAATAGCAATAACGCACATCTGCCAAGAGACGTTCGATTTCTGCAATTTGTGCAACATTTTGCGAGCGCTCATTGACTGGCACAAGCGCCAGATCCGCTAGTTTACGTGTTGTTTTGATCAGAGTGTCGCGTGCCGTTTGGCTCACGGGCTTTGGCCATAAGAAAACCGAAACCAGATAAACCGCTACATTGCCAATGAGAATACCGATCACGCGGTCGCGGGCTGTGTCCAGAT
>NZ_JAAPBB010000077.1:0-678 GCF_019730395.1 Ochrobactrum sp. SFR4
GCGTCAGTCGATCGTGACCCTATGGGCCGAAACGGGCTTGACGTGAGCCTTGGCGTAGCAGCGGATGGGCGGGCTTGGATGCCAAGACCGTTCATAGCGTTGTGGAGACTGGCAAACGGCGAGGCTGGTTCGGTGAGCTGGCCGTCAGTGCCGGCGAATAGAGCGCGGTGCCATAGGCAGACGCTATCAATTGATTTGTTTTATCGATGGATAAATTCTTCTAATACCTTGGTCCTATACTATAGTCGATGCTTGAAAAATTCTTCCAGAATGCTCTAAATACGCCTCACACAGTGAAGTTCGTTGGCTATACGTTTTCATGTATATTCCTCTCGTTTCTGTGTGCATTTCGAGCGGAATACTGGATCGAACGCCCCTGCCTCAACGGCTGCGCAAACGATTTTCCCCGCGCCTGCGGCGTTCCTCGCGATCCAAAATCGCTTGGCTTCGCCGTCCTCCACTGTGTTCCGGCCCTTACGGGTGATGCAGAGCCTGAGTTCGCTCCGTTTCATCCGCATTGGCACAAGAAATGGAGAGGAATACTCTGATGACGAACCTAGTGAACTACATCAAGTTTGACGGCGATAAGGTCGCCGGAAACATTGCAACCATCACGTTCGATATCGACCTCGTAGGCGAAGCGGTTAACAGCGAAAATCCCAAAGCTCCTGTTTACCG
>NZ_JAAPBB010000743.1:0-275 GCF_019730395.1 Ochrobactrum sp. SFR4
CGAGTTCTTTGACAGTGTGGCCGCCCATATACAGGGATATGAACCATGCTGTGAGCGTCAACAAAACGGCCAGATCAATCGTCTCAATGCTGGAACCGAATGAGGCATTTACGATCGGCAAAAGAACGATGCGCCAGATCCAGAAAAAGCCAAGCAGATACATCCAGCCCCAGCGCCAAGCCGAAACCCAACCACCTTGCTTTGTCTCTGCTTCCAGTAGGGCAAACTGTCCGGTCAGACCTTGCGACCAGAGAGCGATCATTTCCGGTGCTTCG
>NZ_JAAPBB010000744.1:0-275 GCF_019730395.1 Ochrobactrum sp. SFR4
TAAATTCGCTATATGTGTATCAATGGTGCGCACCAGCGCATCACTTTGCGGCAGACAGGCATCCAAAAGATCATTGCGCGGAAATGCATGAGTCGGTCTACGGATCATATGCGCCAGAATTCGGAATTCGCTCAGCGTGAGCGGCAAAAGCTGTCTTTCATCCCCCGTATCGGTAAACGCCGCATGCGCGTCGAAATCCACCAGAATATTCTCAAACCGGATTGCAACATTGGCAGCATTATTGCGGGTACGGCGTAGCACGGCATTAACGCGCG
>NZ_JAAPBB010000745.1:0-275 GCF_019730395.1 Ochrobactrum sp. SFR4
GCCACATTGAAACAATTAAAAGTGGTGGGACGCTGCGTCCGGCTTTTGATGTAGTTTCAACTGTTTGGCGGCAAACAAATAACGGGGCAGAATTGCCCCCGTGGTAACTTGGTCAGATTGTCAAAGCATGGCTTTAAAACAGAGAGCCTTGCTCATCGTCACAATCATCTTCAATGCGCATTCTGCGGCGATGATTTTTAACGGTGGAACGCGCAACACCAAGCATGCGCGTTGTCTTGTTAATTGAATACCCTTTCTCGGTCAGTTCGGCAATG
>NZ_JAAPBB010000746.1:0-275 GCF_019730395.1 Ochrobactrum sp. SFR4
CTCTCGCTTGGCTTTTTCCTGGGCTTCGATCTCCTCTTCTCTCTGTCGCTTCCTCTCATGCATTTCTTTGGCTTCTCTCTCTTTCCTTTTAATCTCCAGCTCAGCAAACAGCTTCATGGTCTGTTTGTAGACTGCCTGTTTGAACAGCTCGGGATCATCTTCCTCTACATTCGTAGGCTTCCCTTCCTTCTTTAGTTGCTTTTTTCGCTCTTTCACAGTGTGTTCCACGTATTCTTTTCCTGCCTGAATTACATCCAGGGCCCTCTTCTTTTGCT
>NZ_JAAPBB010000747.1:0-274 GCF_019730395.1 Ochrobactrum sp. SFR4
TTCAGTCAGGCGGATTTTATCGCCTTTCTGATCCAGTAGCAGCTTCTGGCTTGGTTTGAATGTGTAAGGGCCAACGATGAACGTCGCGTCTTCGCTTTGTTCATGCTGGCGTAGCTGTGCACGGATACGGGCAAGCAGCACCGCAAAGCGGAACGGCTTGGTCACGTAATCATTGGCGCCTGATTCAAAGCCGAGAATGGTGTCGCAATCGGTATCATGACCGGTCAGCATGATGATAGGCGCTGTGAAACCACTGGCGCGCAGCTGTTTAACT
>NZ_JAAPBB010000748.1:0-274 GCF_019730395.1 Ochrobactrum sp. SFR4
GTTGATAGCTTCTGTCGGCACAAAGATCATCACGCGCATCAATCTCGGACCCACTGCCGAACGCATGGAACGTGATCTCGGCGAAACGACCTATTACGAATATCGCCGTGAGACACAGCCCACAGGCGGTGTAAAATGGCAAAAGGAAACAAGGCGCGAGAGCCCGGTTGTTCGCTCCGAGTTCAGCTCCGAATTGGGTGTTGATGCAAAAGGCGTGAAAGCCTTTGTCACAGGAATCGGCAAGAGCGTTTATCTGGTTCATTTCCCTTTCCCT
>NZ_JAAPBB010000749.1:0-274 GCF_019730395.1 Ochrobactrum sp. SFR4
GAATATGCAGCTTTTGCTGTGCCGCTCGGCGCAACAACCAAGATGGATGGCTGTGCTGCAATTTATCCGGCGATTTCGGCTATCTTTATCGCCCAGTATTTCGGTCTGCCACTCGGCCTGCAGGAATATGTGTTGATCGCCTTTGTTTCCGTTCTTGGTTCGGCAGCGACAGCCGGTCTGACCGGTGCGGTAGTGATGCTCACCCTCACCCTTTCCACCCTCGGCTTGCCGCTTGAAGGTGTTGGTCTGTTGCTCTCCATCGACCCGATCCTCG
>NZ_JAAPBB010000750.1:0-274 GCF_019730395.1 Ochrobactrum sp. SFR4
CGCATCAATCCACTCTGAACCGATCTGATTAAATTGTGCTGCTTTAGAGGATGCCCATGCAGACAGAGCTTCTGCCGGAATAACACCGCGCTCCAGCCCCATCAGGTCATTGGCTTTGTCCTTCATGCCTTGCCAAATACCGCCTGCCCATGACTCATCAACCTGTTTTTCAAGGTTTTGCCATGCTTCATGGTTCTTACGTATCTGCTCTATACGCTCTTCAGGCGTGCGGCCGAAGTCATCAATGATGTCAAAGCCGATCTTCCACATCCAT
>NZ_JAAPBB010000078.1:0-671 GCF_019730395.1 Ochrobactrum sp. SFR4
GGGTGCGCTGCTCGCCCTTGTCGTTTTCCAGCGTCACGAAATAGCTGTCGGACTTCTGCGGGTCATGCTCATAGGGCGCGGCCCCATGCTCGACCAGCCGGCCGGCATTGGTGAACTCGTCCTGTGCCGCGTAGAGCTGCACCCCGTCACGATGCCGGGTCATGGCGACATAGGTTAGATGCCGGTCCATCGTCCCCGACGCCATCACATAGGCGCGGTCCACCGTCGCCCCCTGATTTTTGTGAATCGTCGTCGCATAGCCGTGGTCGATCGCCTGATAATCGCCCATCGGCACGGAAACACTATCGCCGCCCCGGCCGTCGAGCGTGGCAATGATGCGGCCCGGCTCGACATGATCGACCGTGCCTAGCATCCCGTTTTTCACGCCAAGGTCGCGGTTGTTCTCCAAGAACACGATGCGGTCGCCGGGCGCGAACTCCCGCTTGCCGTCATTGGTCTGGAAGGTCAGCGCGCCGGCGTCCTCGCCCTGCGCCAGCTCGCCCCGGTCCTGTAGCTCGGCCCGGATCGCGTCGTTGATGGCGCGAACATCGGCCCGGCGATGCGCCATCGCTACGCGGGTGCCGTCCGGGCGCTCGTCGCGATCGGCAAGGTAGTCGCGCACGATCTGGCCCCGCGCGTCCTCGCCGGTTTCGGCAAAGCTGATATTGCCG
>NZ_JAAPBB010000751.1:0-274 GCF_019730395.1 Ochrobactrum sp. SFR4
CTCGGCGGCGACGAATTTGCCATCATCCATTCTTTTGACATGAACAATCCTGATTACCGGCAGGAAATCAGCCTGTTCGCGGAAGAAATTACTGAACTGTTTCAGCAACCCTATCTGCTGGAAGACAATTCAGAATATATCGGCTGCACCATCGGCGTGGTTCTCGCCCCGCATGACGGGCAGGATATTGATACACTGTTGCGCAATGCGGATCTGGCGCTCTATGCCGCCAAAGCTGATCGGCTGGGCTGAAATCGCTGCCAGTCTTCCCGAA
>NZ_JAAPBB010000752.1:0-274 GCF_019730395.1 Ochrobactrum sp. SFR4
GATCGTTGTGACTGACACCGCTTTTATCGTCAGCGGTGTCAGACAAAAATCAGAATTTCACACTCAGATTAGCATTCACACTATTCTGGGTCAGTCCTGAACCGAATTGTCCCTGATAGCTTAGTCCAAGCATCGTAGCCGGATTAAGCTGCACATCAAAACCGGTTTCAATGAGCGCTGTATCGCGCGCAATTGAGGTTCCGAACGAGGTGAAAGTCGCAGATGTTCCGACAAAACCAGCTGTTGCGGCAGGAGTGACATCACCATAAGCATG
>NZ_JAAPBB010000753.1:0-274 GCF_019730395.1 Ochrobactrum sp. SFR4
TCAAATCCCTGCCATCGAGGGTAAGCGATACAGCTGAAATTGACCGGCAGGCTTTCATCATTGGTCAGCAGGGCGTTACCCGTGGCGCATTGGCCGAGGCAGTCAAGCAGGTTTTGCGTGGTGCGTTGGGTCACGGCTTTCATCCATCTGCCCCTGAGTTTCGCCTGTTGTGCGACAGCATTCAGCGCAAGCAGGCCGAAGAGCGCGCGCGTGGTGAAGAAGAGCTCCGCCAACGCCGTGAAAATGAGCAGCGACGTTTGCAGCACAAAAAGAC
>NZ_JAAPBB010000754.1:0-274 GCF_019730395.1 Ochrobactrum sp. SFR4
TCTTATGGCGATAAAACCTTGAAAACCAAGGTTCTCGACACCTATGATTTTTCCGATGTCGATATTTGCCTGATGTCTGCCGGTGGTTCGGTTTCTAAAGAATGGTCGCCGAAAATCGGTGCGCAGGGGTGCGTTGTTATCGATAACTCATCCGCATGGCGCTATGATGCTGATGTGCCGCTGATCGTTCCGGAAGTAAACCCTGAAGCAATCGACGGTTTCCGCAAGCGCAATATCATTGCCAATCCGAATTGCTCGACAGCGCAGCTCGTTG
>NZ_JAAPBB010000755.1:0-274 GCF_019730395.1 Ochrobactrum sp. SFR4
CTTGTGGAGCGCTCCATGCAAACCACAAGACGCGGCGATGCGCTGAAAGTCGCCATCACCATGCGCTCTGTGGGGCGTGACGGGATCAGCGAAATGGTGTGCAAAACACTGGACAATGCCAAGGCTGCGGCAACAGCCATCAGAGCCCGCGATCAATTGGAGCTGATACAGAACCCGCCGCTCTCCACGGTTATGTTCCGCTACGTGCCGTGTGACAGCAATCAATGCGGCAACCGCATTGCCCTTAAAATACGCGAACAGCTTTTCAATGAAG
>NZ_JAAPBB010000756.1:0-274 GCF_019730395.1 Ochrobactrum sp. SFR4
CTATCAGACATTAACTTTGTAGCGCTCCACTGGTTCAGGATTTCTATAACCTGATCGTTGATCCAGTATAGAGCGCTGTCTTTATCCAGCCCTTCATTGCGTAACTTGTCGTAATCCGTGTAGGTATGGCGAATATAGGCCAGCGCTGCCAAACGCACAGCGTTTTGCGGAGTAAGAGTGCGCATATGCGGCGCAGATGCTGCTTCCCTGATTTGCTCGGCATCATAAAAAGGCATGCGTGGCGCCAGTAATGTAAGCGCCTGTGCAATATCTT
>NZ_JAAPBB010000757.1:0-274 GCF_019730395.1 Ochrobactrum sp. SFR4
CTGCGCGACTTTCCGGACCGGAGGTTGACCTGCTTCGGGAGCGCGAAAGCGTGGCCCACTTTATCGCCTATCATGGGCAAACCGATCAACGAAGAGGTGATCCGGCAGCATTGGGGCGACATCATGCGGCTCGCGGCCAGCATACGTGACAAATCCATCAAACCGTCTGAAATCCTGCGCAAGCTTGGGGCGTACCGCCAGCAAAACCGGCTATACCTCGCTCTGGGTGAAATCGGTCGGATCGAACGCACGCTCTTCATGCTCGACTGGATCG
>NZ_JAAPBB010000758.1:0-274 GCF_019730395.1 Ochrobactrum sp. SFR4
TATCCGGGGAGGAACCCCGCACTTCGACTATGTCTGTGACGCTGCTACCCGCGGTATTACAGACGTCGCGGTGCGTACCAAGACCCCTATCGGTTTCGGCATTCTTACCTGTGACGATGAAGCCCAAGCCCTCGACCGTGCCGGGCTCGAGGGATCCCACGAAGACAAGGGTTATGAGGCTGCCCAAGCAGCTATCGCTACCCTCACCGCGTTGTCCACTGCCCTTGCGTCTGGCCCATCGTAGACCCAGAGGGCTTAAGGTGGGGTTGTGGCC
>NZ_JAAPBB010000759.1:0-273 GCF_019730395.1 Ochrobactrum sp. SFR4
TGCAGATGGCAGAAGACGTTTACCTGATCGCGCTTGATATTGCGAATGCTGATGGTGAAGTCGAGCCGGAAGAAGATGCAGTCCTCAAAAAGATCGCAGCGCGTCTCGGCGTTGATACCAGCAAATTCGACTTCTGATTACTTGCTGCCCGCACATGATCATCCGATCTCGTGCGGGCACGCTCATCTATTCAAAGGTATTTGTCATGTCCGATACAATAAATATGCAGATCGGCCCCAAGCCCCAGGCTGACTGGATCTCGGTTGATCTGAT
>NZ_JAAPBB010000079.1:0-662 GCF_019730395.1 Ochrobactrum sp. SFR4
CCCATGGTTAGTCCACCCAATAATAGGGCCAGGGTTCCTCGAGGCGGCGCATCTCGGCGTTGCTGGCGTTTTTCCATAGGCTCCGCCCCCCTGACGAGCATCACAAAAATCGACGCTCAAGTCAGAGGTGGCGAAACCCGACAGGACTATAAAGATACCAGGCGTTTCCCCCTGGAAGCTCCCTCGTGCGCTCTCCTGTTCCGACCCTGCCGCTTACCGGATACCTGTCCGCCTTTCTCCCTTCGGGAAGCGTGGCGCTTTCTCATAGCTCACGCTGTAGGTATCTCAGTTCGGTGTAGGTCGTTCGCTCCAAGCTGGGCTGTGTGCACGAACCCCCCGTTCAGCCCGACCGCTGCGCCTTATCCGGTAACTATCGTCTTGAGTCCAACCCGGTAAGACACGACTTATCGCCACTGGCAGCAGCCACTGGTAACAGGATTAGCAGAGCGAGGTATGTAGGCGGTGCTACAGAGTTCTTGAAGTGGTGGCCTAACTACGGCTACACTAGAAGGACAGTATTTGGTATCTGCGCTCTGCTGAAGCCAGTTACCTTCGGAAAAAGAGTTGGTAGCTCTTGATCCGGCAAACAAACCACCGCTGGTAGCGGTGGTTTTTTTTGTTTGCAATCAGCAGATTACGAATTCCGGGGTGGGCGAAGAACT
>NZ_JAAPBB010000760.1:0-273 GCF_019730395.1 Ochrobactrum sp. SFR4
GTCACTTCCGGCAGCGCCGGCTGGCTCATCACCTCATGAATACGGTGAATACTGATTTCCGTGCGGGCAATCATATGTTTCAGCGACATCAGCGGCAGCAGGGATTCCGCCATGCCGGTACAAATCAGCAGCACAGCCACCCATGTGGAAACAGCCAATGCATCACGCGTGACCAGCCAGCCGCCAAGCCAGACCACCACCGCCACGGTTGGCATCGGATTGAGAATAACCTGCGAAAAACGCGCCGGAAAACCGGCCATACGATACCAGTTC
>NZ_JAAPBB010000761.1:0-273 GCF_019730395.1 Ochrobactrum sp. SFR4
GCAACCGATGACACCAAATACGCAAACTTCACCTGTTCCACAAAAAACTATTCTGATTACCGGTTGTTCCAGCGGTATCGGCGCTTTTTGTGCGCAGGCACTGAAACAGCGTGGCTGGAGAGTGTTTGCGACCGCTCGTAAGGCTGAAGATTTGGCCTATTTGCGGGAGCAGGGCTTTGAAGCATTTTATCTGGATTATTGTGAGCCGGAGTCAATTGCAGCTGTTGCTGAAGCGGTTCTGAACGCCTGTCATCACCAGCTTGATGCCTTGTT
>NZ_JAAPBB010000762.1:0-273 GCF_019730395.1 Ochrobactrum sp. SFR4
TTACCGGCGTGAGCCTCAAAGCGAACCCGAAGCACCTGATCGAAGCCAGTGCAGTCAAAGTCGAAGCTCTTATTGATCCAGCCGGTACCGCCTTGCCAGTTGTCATAGACTTGGGTTGATCCCAACCATGCCTGCATACGTGAATTAGGGTTCTGGTTACTCTGAACTGCAATCCCATACTGCAACCGAGCACGTCCGGAGAATGCTAGTGCAAACCAGCCCTCGAAAACGCGCATACCGTTAGAACCCTTCTCATTGACACCATACGGAAGT
>NZ_JAAPBB010000763.1:0-273 GCF_019730395.1 Ochrobactrum sp. SFR4
GATCCGTCGCGAATGCGGCCCTCGTGGCAATATCCTCTGCTTGCTGCACATGCTCCGGCCCGAAGGAAGACAGCCCCAAATGCTGCATCGCGAGGGCATGGTGTTCGTGCCGGGTATTTCGCCTGACGGCATAGTCGTCGAGAGAACAAGCATCGACCTGAAGTTGCTCTGCAAGCCAGGTGATCAATTCATCGGGCGGCATAAGGTCTTCGCCCCATCCCAAGCCAGGGTGGCGCAGCAAGGAAATATGCACCGCAAGCCCAAGGTGGTTCT
>NZ_JAAPBB010000764.1:0-273 GCF_019730395.1 Ochrobactrum sp. SFR4
GCCGTAACCGTGGTCAGCAGCTCAAAGCCAAGGTGACGGTGCGGGTGCGTGGTGATGAGCTGGATGTGGACATGACCGGTTCGGCTGACCAGACACCAACCGCCTATAATGTGCCTTTTGAAGGCTCCACCAAAGTTGCAGCCTATGCGGCCTTCCGTAAACTTTTGCTGGATGCCTGCACCAGCGATGTGCGCGTGCCTTCCAATGAAGGGTCATTCCGGCCGATCAATGTGATTGCGCCGCTTGGCTCGATTTATAATCCGAAATCACCGG
>NZ_JAAPBB010000765.1:0-273 GCF_019730395.1 Ochrobactrum sp. SFR4
ACAATTTTTCGCGGAAATATTGCACAAAAGGTTTGCCCGTCGCGCCTTCCAGCACCATGGCCAGTACCTGCGTATCCGCTGAAACATAGACATTCTGCGTCCCCTGCGGGCGCACATTTTTAAGATGGGCGGTGAAGTCCTTCACTGATCCGGTCAAAATCTGGATGATGTAATGCACGATATCCGATGACAGATCGCCGTAATTTTCATTAAAACCAATACCGGATGACATTTGCAGCACATTTTTGACAGTAACGCCTTTATATCCGCCTT
>NZ_JAAPBB010000080.1:0-658 GCF_019730395.1 Ochrobactrum sp. SFR4
ATCGACGCGTTGGTCGTTTGATGCGCCAAAACAACATTTATGCGGTTAGAACCCGCAAGCATAAGGTGACAACTGACAGCAACCATACTTTTAATATAGCACCGAATTTGCTGGATCAGGATTTCACAGCTGACAAACCTAATCAGAAATGGGCGGGTGACATCAGTTACTTATGGACACGAGAAGGATGGCTATATCTGGCTGTCATAATCGATCTTCATTCACGGCGCGTTGTGGGGTGGGCTGTCAGCGACCGTCTGAAACAAGATCTTGCATTACAGGCATTGAACAGAGCCATTGCTTTGCGCAATCCAAAGCCCGGCTGCATTCATCACACAGACCGCGGTAGTCTATACTGTGCTCATGACTATCAAAGGCGACTGAAGCAGCTCAAATTCCAGGCATCAATGAGTGGAAAAGGAAACTGCTGGGATAATGCTGTGTCAGAAACATTCTTCAAAACACTGAAGGCGGAGCTGATTTGGCGACATGCCTGGCAAACACGTCAGCAGCTGACCGATGCGCTTTTCAAATACATCAATGGATTTTACAATATTCGCAGAAGGCATTCGACGCTCGGAGGAATATCGCCCGCTCAATTCGAACAGATAACCGCCGAAACGAGATAAAGAGGCGGAAATAAAACGGGACAAGTCCA
>NZ_JAAPBB010000766.1:0-273 GCF_019730395.1 Ochrobactrum sp. SFR4
GTCCGCTGCCGGACGGAAGGTCCAGACCCCCGAGGCATTGACGTCAGCGCTGCCGATTTCAACGCCATTGAGATAGACCTTCACCTTGCCGTTTGCTTCAGCCGTACCGGAGAAGGACGGACGGGTATCGTTCGTCGCATCACCGCTGTTGATATCGCCGACTTTCGGCGGCACAGTATCCTGCACACGGCTGATAACCGGTGCGACAGGTGGCGTTGTGTCGATCTCGATGGCAAAGCCTGTTGAGGCGTTGCCAATGTTACCGGCACGGTC
>NZ_JAAPBB010000767.1:0-273 GCF_019730395.1 Ochrobactrum sp. SFR4
TGTCAATATTTCCGACGACACCGGCCTGCACGCGCATGGCGTCCTGCAAGCCGCCGACCGTATTCTGCCAACGGGACCGTGCATCGGCGACGAGCTGGGCGTCGGTCGCGGATAGCGAAACCTTGCCGTATTTCTGTTGGAACATCTGATCGACGTTCTGCACGTCGAAGGCAATGTTCTGCGCCTGGGCCAGAAGCTGCTGCGTGCGCTGGACGTTCTGCTGCAAAGTCTGGAGCGAGGAATATGGCAGACTGGCGAGATTCTTCGCCTGAT
>NZ_JAAPBB010000768.1:0-273 GCF_019730395.1 Ochrobactrum sp. SFR4
CGTCCGACAGCCGGGCGGAAGCATCGCCGGCGCTGCGCTGAATGGCGGCGTCCTGCCGATCTATCGCCCGCTCGACATGCCGGCGATCGACGCCATGACCATGCGCGCCGTGCATCCGCTGCGCGCTCTCGATCATGCCGGATTCGATCTCGACCATTTCCCGCGTCGAATACCGCGCAAGCTCGATCTCGCCCGTTGCCGGGTCCGCGCGCTCGGGCTGCAACTCGACCAGCGCCGGCGAGGCCATCACCTTCGCAAAGGCGCTCTGGAACT
>NZ_JAAPBB010000769.1:0-273 GCF_019730395.1 Ochrobactrum sp. SFR4
CCTGTGCCAGATCGTTCATGCCGCGCAGACCGAGCCACTTGGCAAATTCGGTCAAAGCTGTATCGCTGTGAACCGACGAATGACGCGGCGGGATCGGTGCTGTTTCAACCAGACGCCCCAGATAGAGCGGTCCGCCAGCCTTTGGCCCCGTACCGGATAGACCGCGACCGCCAAATGGCTGCACGCCAACCACAGCGCCAATAACGTTGCGATTGATGTAGAGATTGCCAACGCGGATACGATCCGCAACATGGGCAATCGTTTCATCAAGGC
>NZ_JAAPBB010000770.1:0-272 GCF_019730395.1 Ochrobactrum sp. SFR4
GATCGGGGCCGGGTCGAAGTCACGGGCAGCCTGCCGGACGATGCCGCCATCGTCGCCCAGATACCGCAAGGCGCAACCGAGGGGCGGCGGGCGCGGACCAGGACCACGCCATGAACCTTGCTCTCAAGGATATACGCCACGGACTGTTCCGCTTCGTCCTCACCTGTTTCGGGTTGGGGCTCTTGATGACGGTCGTGCTGTCGATGATCGGCATCTATAACGGCCTTGTCGCCGATGCGCTGGCGGTCGTGAAGGCTCCGGCGGCGGATGTC
>NZ_JAAPBB010000771.1:0-272 GCF_019730395.1 Ochrobactrum sp. SFR4
GGAACCTCGGTTCCATCCTGCATCACAAGCCTGTTGAACTCGACAATCAGGGCGTTTGTGTTGCGGTTCTGCTGGAATGAACCGAGAAGGCGGGTTCGATAGAGCGGGCCTTTCTGAAATATTTCAGCCACGACAGGGCCGGGGGTGTCGGAATCTGATGCATTGACGGTGCGCGCGAATACGGTCTGACCGGCGCTGATCATCATGTTCTGACCATCGACTATGCCGCCCATGCCCGACATTGCGGCTTGCTGCGCCTGCTCGGCCTCGGC
>NZ_JAAPBB010000772.1:0-272 GCF_019730395.1 Ochrobactrum sp. SFR4
GTCAGAATTTTTACCGGATCGGGGGAAATGTTCAATCCAAGCCGGTCTGTGTTGAAATCTTTGTGCATATAAGAACTGCGAAACCGTAATTCTATAGAACAGTGTACAGAGCGTTTCAATTCGAAACGGGCAGTTAAAAACGCTCTGTTAATTTCTTTAGCCGCAGTTTCGGACGGAAAACCGGTTCCCACTTTTCCTGAAACTGCTCGGGTTATATAGAGCAATCACCTCAGTGCGATTGTTCGCACTTTTCAAAGTACCGGAGCTTCACC
>NZ_JAAPBB010000081.1:0-657 GCF_019730395.1 Ochrobactrum sp. SFR4
GAGAGTATTACGCAGATCACCAACTTTTGCAGTCAACGTGGAGGCCGCACGTTCGAGGCTAGTTAATTCGGCAGGGCTAAACTTGCCATCAGCTGCAGCTGCGGCACCGGTAGCAAAAATAGCGCCGGCTTCTTGAACTGCATCTGACAGGCTGGACATTATGCTCGTTGTGGTTTTGACCGCGCGCTCAGGGTCTTCCACACGAAAACCATTTAACTCAGCCATTGCCGATGTCACGATTGGTTGTCCGCAGTCAGCTTCAAGAATAATAATTGCATTAATCGGCATCAAATCAGTGTCTTTTGCCTGGTTCCAGCGACCGACATGGCTTGTTGATGTCGAGGTCAGTTCGGCTGCTCGCGCAATGCCTCCGCACATTTTAATTAAGTCGCGTTGTGCAGCTTTAAGACGGTGAAACCATGCATTTGAAAGATGGGACATTATTGCCTCCTGAATTTAGGCAAAGTTTTCCCGTGACGGGAAAAACCGTTTAATTTTCCCGTGGTGGGAACGAATATTTCTTGTCAGATTGAAAGGGTAATCAGATCAGTAGGGAGCAATCGCTCCTCTGGTTAAAACCCGGCTCAATCGCCGCAAGATCGGAGTGTAAAAGAAATGCCGATACCGCCAATAGAAGCGCAACTGGCTAAAGAAAGG